>DAIMEC010000008.1:0-15510 GCA_036725465.1 Bacillota bacterium
GTGGTTTTTATCTCGTGCGCCCGCGCACTCGACACGGGCTTAAACGCCCTATTAAATAAAAGGGGCTGCGCATTACACACAGCCCCGCTTTTGTAAAACATTATTTGCTGTAATCGAAAAAACCTTTTCCGGTTTTCATTCCCAGCTGATTGCCTCTTACCATTTTTCTGAGAAGAGGATGTGCTCTGTATTTGGGATCACCGAATTCTTCATATAGTACATCCATGATAGCGAGACATACATCGAGGCCTATAAGATCTCCCAATGCCAGCGGTCCCATGGGGTGGTTCGCACCAAGCTTCATGGCATTGTCTATGCCCTCTGCATCTGCAATACCTTCGGCCAAAATTCCCACCGCTTCATTTATCATGGGTATCAGTATTCTGTTTACCACAAATCCCGGTGCTTCTGCCACTTCAACGGGTGTCTTTTTTATCGATTCTGTAAGTTTAAGGATCACATCCTTTGTTTCTTCAGATGTTGCAAGTCCCTTTATTATTTCAACCAGTTTCATAACGGGAACAGGATTGAAGAAGTGCATACCGATAACCTTGTCGGGCCTTTTGGTGGCTGCCGCAATTTCTGTGATGGAAAGGGAAGACGTATTGGTGGCTATTATGGTGTCCGGCTTGCAGAGTTCATCCAGTTCCGCAAACAGGGCTTTTTTTGCTTCCATGTTTTCTGTAGCCGCTTCGATTATCAGATCTGCATCCTTAACGATACTTATGTCCGTGGATCCGGTGATCCTGCCGAGTATTTCTTCTTTGTCCTTTTCCGTGATCTTTTCTTTTGCGACCATTTTTTCAAGGTTCTTCTTTACTTTGGCCATGCCCCCGTCAACTGATGTCTGTCTTCTTGCTCTTAAGACCACCTCATAGCCGTTCTGTGCCATTACCTGTATGATCCCCGCTCCCATGGTACCTGTGCCTAATACTCCGATTTTTTTCATTTAAATATCCTCCTTAACGATATGCTTTTGATATTGTTAAAAAATTAACTATACTTAATTAGTATTATACCATTGCTTATTTTTTTGTAAATACTGATCTGTCTTTTTGAATATGTTCATTTTTTCTGATAATTCCTCTAAAGTTCAAGTATTTCCCTGCGGGCTTCTTCTTTATATCTTTCTACCCCGGGCTGGTCGAAGGGATCCACACCGTTTATATACGAAGAGACAGCGCAGGAAAGCTCAAAGAAATATATCATCTGCCCCATATAATAGGCATCCGTTTCAGGCATTTCTATTATTATCATGGGGACACCGGCTTTTTCATGGGCTTTTATCACCCCTTTGGCGACACATTGGTTTATTTCGTTAAGGGTTTTTCCTGCCAGGGGGTCCCCTGCGGAATCGGGTATAACAATGTCTCTGTTATTACACCCTGTCATTATCATTGTTTCAAAAAACACAGGCGTCCCTTCCTGAAGGAACTGGCCCACAGAATGAAGATCTCTGGTGAAGCTCAGACTGGCGGGGAAAAGGCCTTTGCCCTCTTTTCCCTCGCTTTCTCCGAAAAGCTGCTTAAGCCACTCTCCGAAATACTCCAGTGACGGCTCAAAAAATTCAAATATCTCTATTTTTTTGCTCTTCTTCATCAGAGCATTTCTTGTCGCTGCATAATTTGTTGCATCAAGATCCCAGGCGGGATCCTTTGCCATGATTTCTGCTCCCTTAAGGAGACTCTTTATATCTACTCCCGCAACGGCTGCCGGCAGCAGTCCCACCGTGCTCAGAACGGAATATCTTCCTCCTATGTCGGCCGGCACAATAAAGCTTTCATATCCTTCTTTATGTACTTCTTTTCTAAGCTGCCCTTTTTTTTCATCTGTTATGGCATATATCCTGCCGGAGGTTTTTTTGCCGTATTTTTCTTTCATTATTTCTTTAAGCACGCTGAATGCCGCCAGAGGTTCTGTGGTGCTTCCGGATTTTGATATGACACATATACAGGTTTCTTTTTTTCTTACTTCACTTACTATGCTGCTGTGGTAAGTTCCGCTCAAGTTGTTGCCCGCAAAAATAACATGTGGCAGACCTGGCTGTTCTTCTGCCAGAGAATCGATCAGGGCCTTGGCTCCCAGAAAGGATCCGCCTATGCCTATTACTACAAAAAGCTCACACTTTGCCTGTATCTCCGCCGCTGTCATAAGTATCTCTTCCAGCGCTTCAGAGTTTTTTTCGAGGGGAAGTCTGACCCAGCCGGTAAATTCTTTTTTGCCGGACCAAAGCATATCCATTGCTCCTTCGGCGGCCTCATCAAAGGATTTTATCTCAGCAAGGGAGACACCTGATTTTTCTATGTCAATTTTTATATCCATTTTACTTCTCCTGCCGTAGATATTTTTAACCGTAATACAGGTTAGTGGTCACATACTCCGGATCACAGGTCGTGTCAATACCCAGAGATTTTAAGGTCTGTTCGTCACGATCACTTAAAATTGCACTGCAGTGGGCCCTGCATCCGCTCAGTTCTTTAAGCTTTGATGCGGCTGCCGCTGCAGAAGGGTTGTTGGCTGCCGACACTGTAAGGGCGCTCAATATTTCTTCTGCATTGAGACTGGATCTTTCCTGCCTGAGTATATTCACCTTCAGCTCCTGTATTCCCGTAAGCACATGGGGGGACAGCAGATGTATCTCATCTGCCAGTCCGGAAAGTATTTTTATACTGTTTAATATTGCTGCTGCTGCTGCCACCATCCTTCTTGAGCTTCTGCCCGTTACTATTCTTCCTCCCGGAAGTTCAAGAGCCATGACCACCACATTCTCGTATTTCGGATCTTCGTTTCTCTTTTTCTCGGCATAGTCCCTTGCAGGTATGACCACTTTTCTGTCTTCTATTTTAAGATTCATTTCATCCATCAGAAGCTTGGATCTTTTTACTGCATCTTCATTTATTTTACCTTTTTTGTAATCACACTGGGCTATCAGAAATCTCCTGATTATCTCCTGCCTTGAAGCTTCTTTGCATATTTCATCATTTATAATACTAAATCCCGCTCTGTTGACGCCCATATCAGTGGGTGATCTGTATTCCGATTCTTCGCCGGTGATTTTTTCTATTATCCTCTTTACAACAGGAAAAACTTCCAGATCCCGGTTGTAGTTCACAGTTGTCTTGCCGTATGCCTCCAGATGAAATGAATCGATCATGTTCACATCTTTCAGATCCGCAGTGGCGGCTTCATAGGCAACATTGACAGGATGCTTGAGCGGAAGGTTCCATATGGGAAATGTTTCGAATTTAGCATAGCGGACTTTTTTGCCCCGTCTGTATTCGTGATAAAGCTGGGAAAGGCATGTGGCCAATTTTCCGCTGCCGCCGCCGGGTCCTGTTATGACCGCCAGGGGTTTTGTCACTTCTATGTAGGGATTGGCTCCATAGCCTTCATCACTTACAATGGTCTCCACATCTGTGGGGTAGCCTTTTGTAAAATAATGCTTGTAGGTTTTGATGCCTCTTCTGCTGAGTTTGTTGATGAACATATTTACTGCCGGCACATCTTCGTATCTTGTGACAACAACACTGTTTATCTCAAGCTCGTATTTACGGAACATATCGATCAGGCGAAGGACTTCAAGATCATATGTTATTCCAAAATCTTGTCTGGTTTTGCTGGTGGAAATGTCTCCCGCATAAATACATATTATGACTTCTGTTTTTTCCCGCAGTCTGTTCAAAAGTTTTATTTTGGCGTTTTCATCAAAGCCCGGGAGAACTCTCATTGCATGTCTGTCCTGGATGAGTTTTCCTCCGAATTCCAGATAAAGCCTTTCGCTGTTGCCTTCTTCGATCCGCCGAAGTATATATTTTGACTGCTCTTCTATGTACTTATCTGCATCAAAGCCCTTTGTCTCTTTCACCTTCGTTCTCCTTTAAATGATACCGCCAACTAATATGAGTGAAGTTACGACCAGCGCGGCCACAAGGACGATTGCCACTGCTCTTACCCATTTTTTGTTTGTGTGCATTTCTGTCTCCTTATTATGCTACATTACTTCTATATTGAGTTTGCTTCTTCCTTCGCTCAGCCCTTTAAGGCTGATGCTGTAATCTATATCAACACGACCTTTTTTGTCGTAGGTAATACTGTTTTCGATGCTGTTGGTCAGTACTTCCATTTCTACCGGACCAAAGGGCGTATCATAAAAGCCCTTGTGTCTTTCTCCTTTTTTGAATCGTATCTCCGTATCCAGGCCCACACTAAGACCGCTTCTGCTCATGCTTATTACATCCTGTGTAAGAATGAGTTCAGTTCTGCAGCCCGGTGTTCCCGAAAATTCGCTTTCTTCGTACGTCAAATAAAGGGTATCACCTTTTTTGTCAAGCTTGCCTTCGGTAACCAGTTCCATCTGATCTTCCTCGACATTTTCGTAAATATGCTTCCCTGTTATTTTTAACGTTACGTTTTTCATCTCTATTCCTTTTCTGCTTATTCTTTTCAATTATTATACCCCTTTACTTGTTTGCAAATCAAGGCATCTATATTCTTTTCCATTTCCGAAAGAATTTTTTCTGCAGACTGCACATCCCGGGCCCTTGCAAAGAGATACACCTTGAGTTTCGGCTCTGTTCCTGAAGGTCTTGCAATGAGTTTGCTCTCGTCCGAAAACCGAAATTCCATTATGTTTTCTTTGGGAAGTTCCGTGGGTTTTTCTCCGGCCACCATGGAACAGGCTTTGGAATCACCGATAATATGTTTTATACCTTTCAAATAATCGGTTATAACAATGGGTTTTTTATCAAATAAACCGTTTCTTTGATTTTTCCTCAAAAAATCCATTATCTTTTTCATTTTTTTACTGCCTTTTGTCCCTTCAAAAGTGAAGTTCAGGACTTTCTCCCTGTAGCATCCGTATTCATCATATATTTCTTCAAGGGCCTCTGTCAGATCCCTGCCGCGCTCTTTGTGCCATGCCGCCATCTGACATATGAGCATGGCCGTCGTCACACCGTCTTTATCTCTTACATAGCTTCCGGCCAGATACCCGTTTCCCTCTTCAAACCCGAAAACATATCTTTCTTCCTGACCCATATTTTCCAGTATCCTGATCTGTTCTCCTATATATTTGAACCCTATAAGAGTTTCTTTTATTTCTATTTCTTTTTTTGCTGCCATATGGTCTATTATGGATGTACTTACTATAGTTCTGACGGCAACGGGTGCCCGGGGAAGTTTTTTGTTTTTGCAGATATAATCAAAAAGCAGGGTGCCTATCTGATTACCGGAAAGGACTTCATAACCGTCTCCTTTCGGAACTGCAACACCTACTCTGTCGCAGTCAGGATCCGTAGCCATTATAAGGTCTGCCTTTAATTCTCTGCAGAGCTTCGCTGCCAGATCATATACTTCAGGTATCTCGGGATTCGGATAGGGGCATGTGGTGAAACAGCCATCCGGATCCTCCTGTTCCTTTACTATGTTTATGCTGTCAAGACCTGCCATGGAAAGCAGCTTTTTTACAGGTTCCTTCCCGGCTCCGTTTAAGGGGGTATATACAAGTTTGAATCCTTTCATATCCTGGGGGATGGAGTAACTGAAGGCTTTTTTTATATATGCTTCTTCTATATCCTCCGATATGAATTCACATCCTTTTTTCAGTGCCTCTTCAAATATCATACTTTTTACATCTTTGAATATGTCTGTTCTTTTTATAAAGGAAAGTATTTCGCCCGGTACTTCATTGAGTATCTGGCATCCCTGACTGTTATAAACTTTGTATCCGTTGTATTCTTTTGGATTGTGACTGGCGGTTATCATAATGCCCATATTACACGGTATCTCCCTTACCGCAAAGGACAGTGCCGAGACCGGCATAAGCTGCTTATATAAATAAGCCTTTATTCTGTTGGCTGTAAGTACTGCCGCTGTTTCTTCCGCAAAGAGCCTGGAATTTATCCTGCTGTCATAACACAAAGCTACAGCCGGGTCTTTAAAATTTTGATTCATGTAATCGCAAATGCCCTGGGTCACCCTTTTTATTACAGGAGTATTTATCCTGTTGGTGCCCGCACCCATTATTCCTCTTATCCCGGCCGTTCCGAATTCAAGATCCCTGCAGAATGCTTCATATATCTCTTCATCATTGCCTTCCATGAGTTCAAGCTCTTTTTTTATATCTTCCGGCAACTCCCTGTTATGCCGCCATTTTTTATATTCAGACTTATGATCCACAGAATTTTTCTCCTTAATCTTCACAATATGTTATATAATTTTAACATAAACAAGGCTAAATATATACATGTTTTCCACACAATAACGCCACACAAAGGTTGTATCGTACTCATAAGAGAAGAAAGGAGGGGGCGCTAATGAAAGATCAAAAAACGCCTCAGGGGGAGCTTTTTGAAAACAGCGAGACCCTTTCAGAAAAGGGAAATAGAAAGTCCGGCAAAAAGAGAAGCAAACCTGTTGATCTCACCAGAAAAAGTCTGGCAGTCATTATGGCAGTGTGCATACTGCTGGCAGGTCTCATGGGTTTCGGAGGGGCTATGGTGGCAGAAAATCTGCTTGAAAACGGTTCACCGGGAACTTCTGTTTCCTCTTCAGGTTTTGATCTGGAGGATGCCACCGGCAGCGAAATGACTGTTCAGGAGATCTCAGAAAATGTTTCCGATTCTGTTGTGGAAATACGTACTGAAAGCGTCAGCACAGACTTATGGATAAAGGAGTATGTCACAGAAGGAGCCGGAAGCGGAGTAATAGTAAAAAACAACGGATACATTGTCACGAACAACCATGTTGCCGAAGGTGCAAGTTCAATATATGTGACCCTGAAAAACGGTGAGGAATATAAAGCTGAACTTATTGGCAAAGACTCTCTTTCAGACCTGGCAGTTCTCAAAATCGACGCCAAAAATCTGAATGCTGTAACAATGGGCAAAAGCGATCAGCTTGATGTGGGAGATCTTGCTGTCATAATAGGAAATCCTCTGGGCGAACTGGGAGGCACCGTTTCTGCGGGGATAATAAGCGCCCTTGACAGGGAAGTAACCATAGATAACACTCCCATGAGTCTTATACAAACCGATGCTTCTGTCAATCCCGGAAATTCAGGAGGCGGCATGTTCAACCAGTATGGCCAGCTGGTGGGGATAGTGGTGGCCAAATCATCCGGTTCCGACGTGGAAGGTCTGGGCTTTGCCATTCCCATAAACTCTGCGGCAAGTATTATTGATGACCTTATAAAAAACGGCAGGGTAGAAGGCAGGGCAAATACAGGCATGAGCTATGTAGAAATATCAGATGAAGATCAAGCCATACAGTACGGACTTTCCAAAGCCGGTGTATATATACAGCAAGTAAACGGTAACAATGCCAAAAATGCCGGCTTCCGCAGCGGTGACAGAGTCGTGCGGGCCGACGGCAAAAAAATAGACAGTTTCATAACTTTAAAATCCATAATAATGTCCCATAAAGCCGGGGATAAAATAACCTACATCATCGAAAGGGACAGTTCTACTTTGGATATTACTTTCACTCTTTCTGAAAGTAACTCATAACCTCTCAAAGACGAAAAAGTGCTGATCATTCGGTCAGCACTTTTTCGTCTTCTATCATTTCTTTTAATCTGTCTATATGCACATCGGCGGCGGTCCTGGCTCTTTCGGTATCTCCGCTTTTTATTGCATCAAATATTTCTTTGTGTTCAGCAGGCATTTTTTCTGCTCTCCTGAAATCGTCATAATAGATATATCTGAAACGCAGTACCAGTTCCTGTAACTGCTCTACCATATGTACAAGGATCTTGTTTCCGCTGCCTTCAACTATAAGATGGTGAAAAACCGTATCGTACTTGATCATGTCAGGAGTGCTTCCCGCCGCCACTGCTGCATTATAAGCCTCTGAAACTTTCTTGAGCTCCTCTTTCTGCTGATAACTCATGCGAAGTGCCGCATAAAAAGCTGCCAATCCTTCCATGTTCTGTCTTACTTCGAGTATGTCCACGATGTCCTTTGTGGATATCTGTGAAGCATAGGCGCCTCTTCTTGGTTCTATGGTCACAAGCCCCTCTTTTTCAAGTTTTCTTATGGCCTCCCGTATGGGCGTTCTGCTGACTCCCATTTCCTCGGCCATCTCAACTTCCATCATCCTGGTGCCGGGTTCGATCTGTCCCTTCAATATCTGCATCTTAAGCTCTTCATATACTATTTCTCTCAAGGGCCTGTGATTCTGTATTTCAAAATTCAGCATCTTGTCTCCTTTTTACAGGGTGGTTTCAGTAAGGAAAGTCTCCCTGTTGTATTCCTTCATTTTATTGTATACATCTTTTGCCTTATTTTTCTGCTGTATAAGAGCGTAGACTGTGGGGCCGCTTCCACTCATCATCACCGGCTCATCTTTGCAAAGTTCCAGCATCTTGTTCTTTGTATACACAACCTCATCATACATGCTGAGCGTATAGATTTCAAGTACATTGATCATGTTCACCGCCACTTTTTTATGATTTCCTTCATCAAGAGCCGAAATAAGCTCTTTTGTCGCCGGATGTACCTCTATTTCTCTTTTGTCCATGCCACTGTAAACTTCTCCGGTGGAAATACTTATTGGCGGTTTGCTTATGACCACAAAGCTTTTCAACGGCGTGACCGGTCTGAGCAGGGTCCCTCTGCCGTATGCAAAGGCACAGCTTGAAGCCATGGGATCTTTTCTTGTTTTTTCATCCACTGCCGGGCTGCATCTTGCCTGCCCCAAAACAGCAAAGGGCACATCTGCTCCAAGGCTTTCTCCCAGAATGCAAAGTTCCTTTGTCCCCAGGGAAAGTCCCCATAAAACATTGAGCCCGTGAAGTACAGCCGCAGCGTTCCCGCTACCCCCGGCAAGACCGGCGGCCACAGGGATCCTTTTTTTGATGAATATATCAACTTCACCCAAAAGTCCCCTGCCGTGATGCTTTGCCATAAGTGCTGCCGCTTTAAATGCTATATTGTCTTCACCGGCGGGTACATATTTTTTATCGGAAGAAACATTTATTTTTATTCCGCATCCGGCTTTTTTGTTTTGGTCATTTACAGGACCCGGTATCCCGGAAGATTTCCAGCACAATGTGACGTCGTCATGGAGCATGATCTGATGCATTATCATTTCGACCCTGTGATATCCGTCTTCCCTTTTGCCTGTTATATCTATGGAAAGATTTATTTTTCCATATGAATTGATGGTTACCTCTTTCATGGTTTCTCCCGCAAAATCAAAATGGGCGGAAAAGCCGCCCATTTTTTATTTATCAGTGTTTCTTCTTTTTACTCTTTTTCTTGCTTTTCTGACTTGCTTTTTGTTTTTCCTTTTCTTCGGCGATCCTGGCGGCTTTTGCCCTTCCAGTCCTGTAGGTGCTTCCTGCCAGTGAGATCGGCATGGGTTTTGATACCCTTATATTGTCTGAAGATATTTCAACTTTGTTTTCTTCTTTATGGCGTTTTTTCTTGGCCTCATCCTTTGCGGCCTGTTTTTCCTTCTTTTTCTGCTCCGCCGCAACTATCTCTTCAACGGATTTTCCCGTTCTTTTGGCTTCTTTATAGGGATTTACTGCTTCTTCTTTTTTCCTGACATCCTTTTGGGCCTGCTTTTTTGCTTCTCTTGATGTGAAGAATATCATTCCCACCACCATTATGCCCATCATCACCATACTGACAGTCATACTGGACTGAGGGTTCAGAGTCTTGAAGGATACAGTTACCGGTTTTTCCATTATGTTGCCCTTGCTGGAAACAAAGCCAGCCTCAATGGTCAGTTTGTATTTTGTGCTCCCCTTTATCTTGGCTCCCTTTTCTGTGTCGGCCAGCACCATCATTATGTTTTTTTCTTTTGGATTGAAAACCGTTCTTACAGGTACCTTTTTTCCTTTTGGATCTGTAAGTTTACAGCGTTTTGCATTTGCCTTCTGGTTGTCTTTGGAATAAATGTCTTCATTAAAATACACTTTCACGCCCATGTTATCCACGGACATTCCTGTTTCTCCGTTTTTGGGAGAAGTTTCTTCAACGCCGAAAGGTGCCGCTGATGCAAAAGCTGTACTAAGCATAATTATCAATAGTGAAAGGCTTATCAGTACGCCTGCTCTTTTCATGTTTTGTCTTCCTCCGATTTCTTTGTTCTCAGTTTTTTGAAGAACTCTTTCATCATGCTTTCACATTCTTCCTGCATGATGCCAGTTTCTGTTTCTGTATAATGATTCAGTCTGCTGTCATTTATTATATTCAGCACCGATCCGCATGCGCCGGCTTTTTTGTCCATGGTGCCTATATAAAGTTTTTTTAGTCTGGCCAAAACGATGGCTCCCGAACACATGCTACAGGGCTCCATAGTCACATAAATATCACAGCCTGTCAGTCTCCATCCCCCGAGATTTTCTGTAGCCTGTCTTATGGCGATGATTTCCGCATGGGCTGTGGGGTCTTTTGAGCTTTCTGTTAAGTTATGTCCTCTGCCGATTATTCTGCCTTCTTTGACTATTACGGCTCCCACCGGCACTTCCCCAAGGTCAAAGGCCCTGCGGGCTTCTATTAAAGCTTCCTGCATATACCTGTTCATATACCTTTGCATATTAACATATTTCGGCTGACTATTCAACAAAATCGTGTTAGAATAAACAAAACTAAAATGGAAAAAGCAGGTAACCCACCATGACAAAAGAAAAAGCAAAAAAAAATAAAATAAGTCTTGTCGGCAAGATAGTCTTTGTGATTTCCCTTGTGCTCCTGGTCATTTCCCTTGGCATTCTCATCGACCACTACATGAAAGGTCAAAAAAGCGAAAAGGAGTTTTCTTCTCTTAAAGTTTCCGGAACCTACGACCTTGATGCCCTTTACAGGCAGAACTCCGACATCATCGGATGGATAAAAATAGAAGACACAAACGTTGATTACCCGGTTATGCAGACAAGATCTCAGCCGGAGTTTTATCTGCGCAGAAATTTCAAGAAAGAATATTCCCTTTCCGGCACTCCTTTTATGGACGCCGCCAGTGATATAACTAAACCTACAAAAAACTGGCTCATATACGGCCACAATATGAAAAACGGCACCATGTTCCACGATATACTGAATTATGAGGATGCCGGTTTTTACGAAAAACATAAAATTTTTACTTTTGACACCATAGAAGAAAATGGCAAGTGGGAAGTGGTTGCCGTTTTCCGAAGCAAAATATACAAAAAAAACTCCGGTAAATTCAAATACTATGAATACGGAGGTATAGTTTCAGGAGAACAGCTAAAAGAATATGTCGGTATCTGCAAATCCCTTTCTCAATATGACACGGGAGTGGAAGTTAATGAGGATGACACGGTCCTGACGCTTTCAACATGTGCCTATCATACCAAAGACGGCAGGTTCGCAGTTGTGGCAAAGAAAACAGAATAAGCCCCGGCAACTTCCCGGTGTCGGGCAAAACAGGCAAAAAAAATTATGTAAAATCAGAAAAGAAAGCCCTCTAGAAGCACCATTATAAAGTTGTTGTCATACAGCTCTCCGGCAAAATAAGAGTTTTCCAGAGTTTCCACTATCATCTCAGAAGAATCCGGATTTATCAGATTTGTCACAGGCAGCAAAAGTGCAAGGAATATAAATACTATGACAGCCCCTTTTATGAATCCGACTATCAGGCCAAAAAAACCATCAGCAAATCCAGCGAATCCGTCGCGGTAATCTCTTGAGAGAAGTCTCAAGATAAGCCACAGTATTATTTTCAGGAAAGCAAGCAACGCAATAAATACCAGAACTGTGAAAACCAGACCTGCAAATATTTCTGCCATTTTGGACGAAACTATTTCAGCGGAATTTTGGAGGATATCGCTTATATTAAGAGGTACACTTTTTTCTGAGGTTTCCATTACGGGCACAGAATCAGAAAATCTGAGGTTTAGATCCTCTTCAATGGCTTCATATACCGTAGTTTTTTCCACAAGAAACTCTTTTACAAAAGGAGTTGCAAGATATGCCAGCACCGCTGCCAGTATCCATCCCACAGTATGAATGAAAGTAAAAACGAACCCTTTTCTAAGGCCGTATACTGTAGTTCCTATGAGTATCACCGCTACTATGATATCAAGAACCATGGATCCTCCTTTCCGGTAAAATGATTTTCTTCATGACTACAGATTTAATAATACTAAACATAAACATAAATTGCAACAGTTCCTGCAGGGCAAAGTCTAATGATTATAAATATGATCCTGTAAGTAGAACAATTATCCTTTTTCTAAAAGTGAATGATCTCCAAGCTTTCATAATCAAAACATATTTTTGCTATGGTAATCACATATTTTTACTGTATACTGAAAAAAATTAAAGGAGAAAGGGAAAGGTAAAAGGAAAATGAAACAAAAAAAAGAAACTTCTGATAACAATATGTTTTATGACGAAGAAAAAAAACTCAGCTTTATCTCAAGACTTTTAAGGTAGCTTATCCTTGGCAGTTTTCTTTTATTCATCATTTCTTCTAGCATATTACACACCTTGGGGTATGCCGCCCCCTCCATACACGGGTTATGTCCCTATGGAGGACTCGCATCATCTCTGAGTATAATAGCCTATGGAACATTTTTTAAAAAGATAATGATCGGGACTTTCATTATATTTATTTCAACAATGTCTCTAGCAATTGTTTTTCGAAGATCTTTTTGCGGACAGATATGTGCTTTTGGAGCCCTTCAGGAGTTTTTAGGGAATCTGGGCCGCAGTATCTTTAAAGGCAGAAGATTTGTTATTACAACTAAAATCGACCGTATATTCAGGTATCTTAAATACCTTGTTCTGATTTTTACTGTGGCAATGTCCTGGATGACCGGCATTCTTTGGATCACCCCGTATTGTCCTTATAATGCACTGGGACATATGGCAGATTTTCAATCATTGACAAGTATATATCTTATCGGGTTTATACTACTTATTATAACCCTTATAGGTTCATTTTTTTACGAGCGTTTTTTCTGTAAATATCTGTGCCCTGCAGGAGCTTTTTATGCAATTATCGGCAAAATAAGCCCCTTCGCAGTTCGCATCAACAAAGATAAGTGTATTGATTGCGGCCTTTGCAACAAAATATGTCCAATGAATGTAAATATCATGAATTCAAAGAGCGAAAAAATTACAGATTCTGAATGTATCAACTGCAATGAATGTGTCAATACGTGCCCGAAAAAAGGTGCATTAAATGCAGGTTTCAGCAAAAAAACTGTTCTGCATCCAATATTGGCAACTCTTTTAGTTCTGGCACTGTTTTTCACACCTATTATTGCTGCCAAATCAACAGATTCATTTCAAATATTACCCAATAAATTCGGGAGTGGATCTGGGATCCATGAAAATGGAAAAGATAAAGGTCTCAATGACAAAGGACAAAGTAAAATCGGTAATGTTTATATGAAAGATATCACGGGGTCTATGACAATGTCAGAAATATCCTCATTGCTTGATTTGTCAATAAAAAACCTGTATATAAAAATTGGCCTTCCTGAGAATTATCCGGAAAATAATACTATAAAACAGGCCGCAGAAAGTCTTGGATCAACTGTAAGCGATTTGAAAAATAAAATCTTTGAATAGATCATTTGATCCCCCATGCCGTCAAGAAGATTTTGTCAAAACAAAAACCATCTTTTTTTAATCTCTTGCGAGCAGATGGTTTTTGTATGGTGACCCTGGTGGGATTCGAACCCACGACCCCCGCCTTCGGAGGGCGTTACTCTGTCCCCTGAGCTACAGGGCCCTCTATCACAGTAAACAATTATAACAAAAAGAGCGGTTCATGTCACCGCTCTTTTTTAGTGGCACCCCCGAGATGATTCGAACATCCGACGCACGGTTTAGGAAACCGACGCTCTATCCCCTGAGCTACGGGGGCACGACACGATATTTATAATAGCATACACTCCTGCCGTTTTCAACAAATTTTGCTTTATACCGGTTTGTCATGTGCCGGTTCACCGGACTCACCATATCCCGGTTTGGCAGCTTCGTCATATCCCGTTTTATGCCGGTTCGACAGGTTCATCAGGTTTGACATTTATACGCTCAAGTATATAATGATTTTGTGTTGAAAGTGCATCCCCTGAAATCAAGAGGAGGGGCGCGCAGGCATTTTGTGATGCCGCTTTGGCATTTGAAAGGAACCCGTAAGTATGACAACAAAACAGCAGGGTATCTTGCTTATGTGCACTTCTGCCCTGCTCTTTTCGGCAATGCAGATAGCCATAAAATCCTCAGCAGATGATATCCCACTTATGGAACAGGTGTTTTTCAGAAACATCGTAAGTCTCGTTATAAGTTTTATAATAATCAAAAAAAACAACGGTTCTCTCTTTGGCAGCAAAGAGCATCAGCCGTTGCTTTTCGTCCGTTCTGTATTCGGTTTTCTGGGACTTATGGCAATGTTTTATGCGGCAGGACATGCAAATCAGGGGGATGTATCCACTCTTATCAAACTCTCTCCTTTTCTTATAACCCTTTGGGCCGCTATTTTTCTGAAAGAAAAAATCAAAAAGATACAAGTACCGGCCCTCATACTGGCTTTTACCGGTGCGATTTTTGTGGCAAACCCCGCATGGACATCAAATATTTTCCCGCTTTTTACCGCATTGTTGTGTGCGTTTTTTTCAAGTGTGTCATATACGCTCCTTGCCTATTTCAAAAACAAAGTGGACGGCATGACAATAATAATGCATTTTTCAACTTTCTGCGTTTTGTGCTCTCTGCCCTTTATGCTTATGGATTTTGTTATGCCGGGAACATACCAGCTGCTGCAGCTGCTGCTCATAGGATTTCTGGGAGGCTTCGGTCAGATAGCCCTGACTTATTCCTATCGCATGGCTCCTGCCGGCGAGATAAGCATATACAATTATTCGGGCATTATTTTTTCTATTATTCTGGGATTCCTTTTCCTGGGAGAAAGGCTTGCATGGAACTCCTGGATCGGCATCTTCTTTGTTCTTTTGGCATCATTTCTGGTATACAGATTTTCAGGGTCTGACGTTGATACCTCTTTATAAAAATGTTATAATGTTTTTTTGTGCAGGAGGTTGCCATGAAGAATTATAACAGTCCTTTTTCTCAAAGATACTCAAGCAACGAGATGAAGTATTTGTTTTCTTCCGAAAACAAATTCCGCACCTGGAGACGTCTTTGGGTCGCTCTGGCCGAAGCCGAAAAGGAACTGGGTATCAAAATAACCGGGGCTCAGATAGATGAACTTAGGTCCAACATAACAAACATAAATTATGCTGCGGCCGAAAAAAAAGAAAAAGAAGTCCGTCATGATGTGATGGCTCACGTTTATGCTTACGGCCTTCAATGTCCTTCGGCAAAGGGCATAATACACCTCGGTGCCACTTCCTGTTATGTAACAGACAATACCGATCTTATAATAATGAAAGATGCCCTTTTGGTTGTAAAAAAGAAGCTGATAAATGTTTTGTCCGCTCTTTCAGGTTTTGCAAACAAGTACAAAAGTCTTCCCACTTTGGGATACACACATTTTCAGCCGGCCCAGCCCACAACCGTGGGAAAAAGG
>DAIMEC010000009.1:0-15274 GCA_036725465.1 Bacillota bacterium
CCAGTGAAAGCACGGGTGTCCTGGAGAAACCCGGTGTTATACATGCGGCTGTATTGAAAAACTGCATAGATTCGAGAAAATCACTTGATAAATGCAGGAAATACAAGGCAAAACGCATAGTATCTCCCCATTATGGAATAATACCTGCCTACTATAACGAAGAATACTGGGACCTTTATGAAAAAGCCATGGAACATGAAGAAATGTTCATAAAAAAGCTCCACGAAAAAGGTCTTTCTGCTGAAGAGATGCTTAAGGAATATACAAAACATTTCTGGAAAGAGGATCGGGCAAAAGAACAGCCCATTGAGGCATTTCGCGTAAATGCAGCAAGCATAATAAGGGCATACAGAGAAAATATGCATACTTAAACTGTTATGGAAAGAAACTGTTTTTTTGATAATTTCAAAGTTCTTTTGATATTTATGACAGTTTTTGCCCACTTCATAAGAATGAGCGGAGACTTTCAAAGAGATTCGGTAGGCGGATTCATTTATATTCTTGCCTTTTCCTTTATAATGCAGGGATGGTTCTTCATCTCCGGATATTTTTCGAAAAATGTGGAGAAATGCAGGAATACTGCCGTAAAGACATTTCTCATCCCCTACTTTCTGTTCATGCCTCTCATGTTTATCATGAGATACGCACTTTTCGGCAGTGCCAAATTGAATCTTATGATCCCCTCGGTGGCATTATGGTTCCTTCTCGCCATGTTCGTATACAGGTTGGCCATCAAAGACCTTTCAAGAATCAGGGGACTCATACCTGTTTCGGCACTCCTTTATTTTGCGGTCGGATATATTCCTTTTCTGGGAAAGGAACTTGCTCTTGGCAGGATATTTTCCTTTCTTATATTTTATGTGGCTGGCTTTTACTTTAAATGGGAATATATAGAGAAAATCAAAAAGACCCCTGTTGTGTTGGCTGCATCAATACTGTCACTGCTTTTACTGTTTACATTTCTGGTCTCGTATTACAGAGTTTTCCCTTCGACCATATGGTATCTGAAAGAATGCAATGAAGTATTTGGAATGGACATTTTAGTTGGAACGGCAGTAAGACTTATGATAGCGGCAGTTTCCTCTGCATGGCTCATTGTACTTGTCAGATTTATACCTGACAGGAATTACAGATTTACTTCTGTGGGGAAGTATACTCTGTATATTTATCTTCTTCATATCCCGGTTAGATACCTGTATGAAAAGTTTGGTTATCTGGCATTTAATGACTATATTGAGTTGGCTGCAGCACTGGTTGGTACCCTTATTATTTTGTGGATATTTTCCCGTCCGATGACGGCCTTTGTATACGAAAATATAATGAATTTCATATATAAAACCATAATTAAATGTGTTACAATATTTAAGGATATTTTATTTAAGGTGAAGAAATGATCGAAAGAAGACAACTTGATTGCGGCATAAACGTGGTCATGGAAAAAATACCACACGTAAGATCCGTTTCAATGGGCATATGGGTCAAAGCCGGAGCAACAGATGAAACCGCCGGGAATTCAGGTATCTCTCATTTTATCGAACACATGATGTTCAAGGGAACAGAAAAAAGAAGCGCCAAAAAAATCGCAGAGGATGTGGATGAGATAGGTGCCCAGATAAATGCTTTTACAGGCAAAGAAGCCACCTGCTATTACATAAAGACCCTCGAAGAAAATATTGACAGATCCCTTGATGTCCTCACTGACATGTTTCTTTGCTCATGCTTTGACAAAGCCGAGATGAAAAAAGAAAAAAATGTTATATACGAAGAAATAAAAATGATACGGGATACGCCGGATGATGATGTTCATGACATGATATGTGAACAGGTCTTCAAAAATCATCCCCTGGGAAGATCTGTTATAGGGACTCCATCGTCAGTAAAGGGCATTTCCCGCAATATGATCAAAGAATATATAAAAAATGAATATACAAGAGACAGCATAGTAATATCGGTTTCCGGAAGCTTCAACAGTGACATGATATGCGAAAAGATCCAGGGGATAATGGAACCTCTGCAAAAGTCAAAAAAGAAAAAAACATATCCAAGGCAGCTTTACAGTCCCTTTTTCCGGATGAAACAAAAGGATATCCAGCAGGCGCATATATGTCTTGGGACAAGAAGCATCAGCCTGACCGATGAAAGATACTATGCTTTTTCATGCCTGAACAATATCTTCGGCGGCAGCATGAGTTCCCGTCTTTTCCAGAAAATAAGAGAAGAAAAGGGACTTGCCTATTCGGTATATTCCATGAACAGTTCCTTTTCCCGGGACGGTTATTTCAATATATATGCGGGAGTGGCAACAGATAAGATATATGATACTGTCTGTGCCATAAAACAGGAAATAGAGACCATAAGCACAAAAGGGGTATCAGAAGAGGAACTGAAAAAAGCAAAAGAACAGCTGAAAAGCGCATATATTTTCGGTCAGGAAAATGTAAACGGAAGAATGATATCCATGGGCAGAAACCTGACTCTGGTAGGCAGAGTATACGAAACAAAGGAAGTTCTTGATGGCATCGATGCAGTTACTGCCGATGACATAAAAAAAGTATCAAAAATAATAAGTGATCCTAAAAAATACAGTGCAGCGGCAATATCCAATAAAAGGGTAGCTCTCAAGGAAATGGTACAGGCATAAAATCATGGAGGATCAATTGAAAGTAAAAATAAAAAGCATATCCGGAAGACTTCCGGAATATAAAACAAAAGGTTCTGCCGGAATGGATATTTGTGCCTATATTGAAGACCCCCTGATGATACTTCCCGGCCAAAGGGTGCTGGTGCCCACAGGCATATTCATAGAGTTGCCCAGAGGGTATGAAGCACAGCTCAGGGCCCGTAGCGGACTGGCCATAAAAAAGGGCCTTGGAATGGTAAACGGGATAGGTACCATCGACAGCGATTACAGAGGAGAAATAAAAATACCTCTTATCAATATGGGAAGCGAAAAAATAACCATAGAAGACGGAGATCGTATTGCTCAGATGATAATTGCAGAGTACCAGCGTATAGAATGGCAGGAAGCAGACGAATTAAGTGAAACAGAAAGGTCCGGAGGCGGATTCGGGCATACAGGAATTAAGAAGTGAGGTAAAAAATGATAGGAATAAAGAAAAAGGAAGACATATTTTTTACAATGTTCGTGGACTTTGCAGGCAAAATAGTAACAGCCGGCGAAGCTTTTCAGGACCTGGTTCACAACTATGAGAATGTTGAGGAGAAAGTGGCAAATATGAAAGTCCTGGAAACCGAATGTGATATGGAGACCCATAAAATACTAAAAAGCCTGCATGAATCATTTATTACTCCCTTTGACAGAGAGGACATCTATGCCATAACCAAAGAGATGGACAGCATAGTTGACTGTATGGAAGAAGTCGCCAACAGATTTCAGGTTTTTGAGGTAAAGGCCATAAAGCCGGAAGCAGTGGTACTGGCTGATATGACTCTGCAGAGCATAAGAGAACTGGAAACCATGTTCAGACATCTGGCCGAACTGAAAAAGAATTCAATAGTAATGGAACAGATCATCGAAGTCAACCGGATAGAAAACGAAGGGGATGTGGTTTACAGAAAAGCCCTTTCAACTCTTTTCCGTGAAGAAAAAGATCCAATTGAGCTCATAAAATGGAAACATCTTTATGAACAGATAGAAGAAAGCATCGATTCTTGTGAAAATGTTGCTAATATACTTGAAGGAGTAGTAATGAAATATGCCTAAAAGACATGCAAGACCAGGTAGACTTTTTTTGCTAGTATCAATATGGTTTGTCGGACTGATCATATGAGCCGGAGAAGGGAAAATAAATGTTTTCGACAGTTTTGATTTTTGTAATAATTTTTGCTTACATTTTTGAATTCATAAACGGATTCCATGATACCGCAAATGCTATCGCCACATCCGTATATACAAAAGCCCTTACACCAAAACGTGCCATTATTCTGGCGGCATGTATGAACTTTGTAGGAGCACTGGTAAGTGAAAAGGTGGCAATGACCATATCTCAGGGTATCGTGAACATATGCCTTGAAATGTATGTAATAATGGCAGCTCTAATAGGAGCCATACTTTGGAACCTTTTCACCTGGTGGAGAGGGATACCCAGCAGCTCATCCCATGCGCTTATCGGAGGCCTTATCGGAGCATCGATAGTATATACAGCAGGAACAGAGAATATAATATGGAGCGGAGTACTTGAGAAAGTGGTGATACCCCTTTTCACTTCACCTATTGTGGGATTTCTTATCGGCTTTCTGTTTATGAAGAGCATATTCAAAATATTTATTGAGTGGTCACAGAGAAAAGTGAATAAAGTTTTCCTTAAGCTCCAGATATTTTCTTCGGCTTTTGTAGCCTTTTCCCACGGCAACAACGATGCTCAGAAAACTATGGGAATAATAACTCTGGCACTGATTACAGGAGGCATACTGGATGAATCAACAGGAGTTCCTCTATGGGTCAAATTCACATGCGCCATAACGATGGCACTGGGCACATCACTTGGCGGTTGGAAAATAATGAAAACCATGGGAGGCAGCGTAACAAAACTGGAACCTGCCAGCGGATTCGCGGCGCAGACCACCTCGGCCATAGTAATCGAAAGCATGACTTTTTTCGGAGCGCCGGTAAGTACGACTCAGGTCATAACAACGTCCATAATGGGAGCCGGCAGTGCCAAGAGGGCAACTTCAGTCAAGTGGGGGATAGCCCAGAACATAGCCGTGGCATGGATACTGACGCTGCCGGTGGCAATGATACTGGGAGGATGTGCATGCTGGCTCATAAGCTATATGGTATAAAAGAATGATAGGAAGAGAAGAAATAGAAAAAAGAGAATATGAAATACTCTCCACCTATGCCTCAAAAGCGGCAGAAACGAAAGGCCGTGCCTACTCCGAAGAAAAATGCAACATAAGGACAGAGTATCAAAGGGACAGGGACAGGATAATACATTCCAAAGCTTTCAGAAGACTAATGCACAAAACACAGGTGTTTCTGGCACCGGAAGGCGATCATTACAGGACAAGGCTTACTCACACCATTGAAGTCTCACAGATAGCAAGGACAATATGCAGAGGTATAGGACTCAATGAGGATCTGGCCGAAGCCATTGCTCTGGGTCATGACCTGGGACACACTCCCTTCGGACACATAGGGGAAAAAGCCCTGAATGATATCCACGAAGGAGGATTTCGTCATAATATACAGAGTCTCAGAGTAGTTGATGTACTGGAAGGGGATCAAAAAAAAGGGGGAATGAATCTTACCGCAGAGGTCAGAGACGGGATATTGAATCATACCGGACCAGGTGTCCCTTTCACATTGGAGGGGCAGGTAGTAAAAACCAGCGACAGGATAGCGTATATAAACCATGATATAGACGATGCCATAAGAAGCGGCATAATCAAACAGGAAGAACTCCCGAAAGACTGCATAAAACATCTGGGAAAAGATCACAGAACAAGGATAAACACCATGGTAAGCGATATGATAAAAAGCAGTTATGATAAAAACATCATATCCATGAGCAGGGATGTTCTGAAGTATATGAATGAACTGAGAGACTTTATGTTTGGCAGCGTATACCTTAACAGCAGTGTAAAAAAGAACGAAGACAATGAAGAAGTGGAACTGATCATAAAAACTCTTTACGATCATTACGGAAAGAACGAAAATGCCAAAGATATGATTGCCGGCATGACTGATAGATATGCCATAAAAACATATGAAAAACTGAAAAAAAATTAAAGTAATATAACCGTTGCCGTCGTAAGTGTAAATATAGATGATTTACCCGGGAGAAAAAGGTGAACGGTGCAATAAGAGAAAATACAGTTGATGAGATAAAAAGCAGGTGTAATATTGTGGACATTATAGGCGGAGTTGTTCAGCTCAAAAAAGCAGGCAGCAACTACAAAGGCCTATGCCCCTTCCACAAGGAAAAGACACCTTCTTTTGTTGTTTCGGAAGAAAAACAGATATACACCTGTTTTGGATGCGGGGCAACGGGGGATGTTATTGAATTCGTTCAGAAGTATTATAATCTGGATTTTCCGGAAGCTCTTCAGAAACTGGCGGATTCCTGCGGGGTCAACATCGAAAGCAGTTATACGGGCGCAAAAAACAAAGATGACTTATATTCCATAAACAAAGAAGCAGCAACTTTCTTTTTCAGGGCTTTTCATAAAAAAGGAGATCCCGCATATGAATACATGAAGAAAAGAGGCATAAATGATGATGTCCTCAAGAAATTCGGCATCGGATATGCGGATTCGGAGTGGGACAGTTTATATAAACATCTCAAAGAAAAAGGCTTCCCCGAAGAAAAACTTATTGATCTGGGATTGATTTCCAGCTCAAAGGGTAAATACTTCGATAAGTTCAGAAACCGTGTGATTTTTCCCATAATCAACACAAGGGGGAAGGTAATAGGTTTTGGAGGAAGAACAATAGGTGAGGATATGCCCAAGTATCTTAACTCCAGAGAATCTTCGGTCTTTCTGAAAAAAAACAATCTCTACGGGCTTTCTGTAACACGACGGGAAATGACAAAAACAGGATATTGTGTTTTGGTGGAAGGATATATGGATGTTATATCTCTTTATCAGAGCGGTGTATGTAATGTGGCCGCATCTTTGGGAACGGCCCTTACCGAAAATCAGGCAAAACTTCTGAAACGTTATGTATCTAACGTGGTGCTTGCGTATGATTCCGATGAAGCGGGACGCAAGGCAGCCTTACGTGGTATGGACATATTGCACAGAGAGGGGTTCAAAGTCAAAATACCCGATATACCCGACGCAAAAGATCCGGATGATTTCATAAAAGCAAAAGGAAGATCAGCTTTTATAAAACTGATGAAGGAAGCTCTTCCTTATGCGGATTACAAGATCACTGCAATAAAAAAAGAAGTCAACATGAAAACAACGGAAGGGCGTGTGGATTTTCTTAAAAAAGCAGTTGAAGTGCTCAAAACACTTGGCCCTGTGGAAACGGACATATACATAAAAAAACTTGCTGTAGAAACAGGGATATCCGAAGGAGCCATAAGAGCCGAGATGGATATTGGCAAGGAAGGCAAAAAAGAAATAAGGCTCCGGTCGGGCGGATACGAAGAAAAACAAAAAAAAGACAAAGAGCCCATGAGCCGTCTTGAGAAAAATGCCATAAAGCTGATGCTGGCAGAAGAGACATATATAAGCGATTTTGCTGATTACAGTGATATATTTGAAAGTATAGCGGGTAAAAATATATTTGAGGCCATAAGCAGTCTGTCAAGAAAAGGTGAAAGAGCAGGTTCCGAAAAACTTTCGGGAATGCTGGAACCGGAAGATACGGATGTACTCAAAGACATACAGGAAACAATAATACTTGCCGATAAAGAAGAAGAAGTCTTTAAGGAATGTATAAGGGCATACCATGAAAATGCCAACAAAAAAAGAGAAAAAGAACTTATTATGATGATCTCAATGGCCAACGAAGAAGAAAACAGTGAAGAAATCAAAAAGCTCACAGAGGAGCTTATGCAAATACAGAAGAAAAACAAAAATGGGGGAAAAAGAAGTGATATACGGTGATGAAGTTAACGAGAAAAAGAAAGAATATGTAAGTGAACTGGCCAGAAAGGCAAAGGGCAAGAAACTGTCTTACGCGGAGATAGGTCATTATCTGGAGAATACCGAGCTTGATAAGGATCAGATGGAAGACATATATGAAGCACTTATGAGCAAGGGCATCGAGGTGGTTTCGGAAGAGGCGCCTGAAGAATTCGAGCTGAAAGATATAGAATCCGAAATAGAAGAAGAAGTAGTTCCCGATTCTGAGAAGGAAGAAGGCGAAAAAGAAATAAGCCTCGAAAAGACCATACCGAAAACAGTGGCGGTGGATGACCCGGTAAGGATGTATCTTAAAGAGATAGGAAAGGTTCCGCTTTTGAGTGCGGATGAAGAGATAGATCTGGCAAAAAGAATGGAAGCAGGGGAAGAGGCGGCAAAACAGAAACTCTGTGAGGCAAACCTGAGACTTGTTGTCAGTATAGCCAAAAGATATGTTGGCAGGGGGATGCTGTTCCTCGATCTTATCCAGGAAGGAAATCTGGGGCTCATAAAAGCCGTAGACAAATTCGACTGGCGAAAAGGTTACAAATTCAGCACTTATGCCACATGGTGGATCAGACAGGCCATAACAAGATCGATAGCCGATCAGGCAAGGACCATAAGGATCCCGGTCCACATGGTGGAGACTATAAACAAACTAATGCGGGTATCAAGACAGCTTCTTCAGGAATACGGAAGAGAACCCATGCCCGAAGAGATAGCAAAAGAGATGGACATTTCCGAGGATAAGGTAAGAGAAATACTGAAGATAGCCCAGGAACCGGTTTCCCTGGAAACACCCATAGGTGAAGAAGAGGACAGTCATCTCGGAGATTTCATACCTGACGAGGATGTCCCGGCTCCCGCGGATGCAGCGGCATTTTCTATGCTGAAGGAACAGCTGGTTGAAGTTCTTGACACTCTTACCGAAAGGGAACAGAAAGTGTTGAAACTGCGTTTCGGACTGGAGGACGGAAGAGCCAGGACCCTTGAAGAAGTGGGAAAGAGATTTGATGTCACCAGAGAGAGGATCAGACAGATAGAAGCAAAGGCCCTGAGAAAATTAAGACATCCCAGTCGCAGCAAAAAACTGAAGGACTATCTCGAGTAGGCATGTTTGCCCTGCTCAAAATATCCTTTTCGGAGAAAGATCATGCAGAAGCTGAATGACAGACTTAAGGCTATCGCCTCCAATATATCTCCGGGAGAAACCGTCGCGGATATAGGAACAGATCATGGTTTCTTGCCGCTTTTTCTGTGGGAAAAAGAAATATCACCCAAAACCATACTTACAGATGTCAGCGAAAAATCACTGCAGAAAGCAAAGGCAAATGCCGGTGCCCCGCAGTTCGGAAACCAGCTGGACTTTCGTACCGGCTATGGTCTCTCGGTAATAGATCCGGGAGAAGCGGATGTTATTGTTATTGCCGGAATGGGTGGTATCGTAATAAAAAAAATCCTCGAAAAAGATCCTGACAAAACAAAAACCTTCAAAAAACTGTTGTTGCAGCCCAGGAACAATGCCGGTAAACTGCGCTGCTGGCTTTGCCGCAACGGTTTTTATATATCCGGCGAATATTTGGCCAGGGAAGGGAAATATATATGTCAGATAATAAAAGCGATACCGAAAGAAGAAAGGGGCATGCCGGATGCTGCCGGTAGCATTTATGATAAGCAGTTATCCAAGGAATTCAATGATATTGCACCTGATGACATAAGATGGGAAATCCCCCCCTGGATATTTGAGAAAAAAAACGAACTGGCATCAGAATTTCTCAAAAGAGCCTTATCAACAGAAGAGAAGATACTGGAAAATATAAAAAAAAGCAAAAAAGTCGATGAAAAGGAAGAAGAAAAAATAAAGACAGGGATAAACTACTTGAGAAGCATTTCTCTTGAGGAGGAAAGATAAGTGAAATATGTGAAACTTATAAAAACTATAGAAGAGATCGCTCCTTTGGAGCTGGCCCCTTTGTGGGATAACAGCGGGGTCCAGATATACACGGGGCAGGAAGAGATCGAGAGGGTACTTATTTGTCTTGATATAACCGAAGAAGTGATCAAAGAAGCAGAAAATAAAAAAACCGGTATGATCATCACTCACCATCCCCTTATTTTTGACAGCATAAAAAAAATAGATACAGATCAGGTCACAGGAAGATATGTCTGCCGGCTGATAAAAGCCGGGATATGTGTATATTCGGCTCATTTGACCTTTGACAATGCCAGGGAAGGCAACAATTTCTACATGGCAAAACTGCTGGGCATGGAAAACCTGAAAACTGCAGCAAAAGAACGCCCGGGAGAAGGATCAAAAGACCCTGCAGAGCTACCTTCGGGAATGACGGGGCAGCTTTGCAGGCAAATGACTCCCGAAGAGGCAGCAAGTCACATAATAAATGCCCTTGAGATCCCCCAAGACGGTATAAGAATGGTAAAAGGTAAGAACACTATCAAAAAAATCGGTCTGTGTACAGGAGCAGGGGGAGATTTTCTTGATTATACCATAAGGGAAGGATGTGAGCTTTTCATAACAGGAGATGTTAAACTCCATGAAGCACAGAGGGCAAAAGCAGAGGGCATATCCCTGATCGATGCCGGCCATTACGGTACAGAGCATATATTTGCAGAGAACTTTGCACGGCAGCTGAAAGAAAAAGCCGGAAAAGAACTTGAGATAATTGAAAGTACTGTTGATACAGACCCTTTTATGCTATAATATAATGTCAATGATATCAACATACAAAGGAAGGTAAAAAAATGGACCCACATGAAAATGAAAAAGGATTTGTGATTTCTTTTTTGATTAAACTTTTGTTGTCGGTGCTGGTGGTGGTGGCCGCCATGGCATTTGCATTCGGAAGCGGTGCTACCGGAAGTGAGAAAATCATAACGGTGGTAATGACCATTGTAGTATGTGTAATTTTTTCTTTTTTCGTTTTTATTGAAGTAAGAAAATTCATTTATGCCTGGCAGGAAGCACAGGCAAGGAAAAAAATAGAATAGACAAGGTTTTGGGCAAGCCAGACGGTCGCATGCTTTGCATGAGGAAAGTCCGGGCTCCAAAGGGCAAGGGTGCCGGATAACGTCCGGCGCAGGTAACTGTAGGGAAAGTGCAACAGAAACACACCGCCGAAACGGGTGATGCCGTGGCAAGGGTGAAATGGTGAGGCAAGAGCTCACCGGCGTTCTGGAGACAGGACGGCCGTGTAAACCCCACCCGGAGCAAGACCAAGCAGGGATTATGGCTGACGGCCCGTCAGCTCCCGGGAGGTAGGTCGCATGAGCATAGCAGCAATGTTATGCCTAGATAGATGATCGTCAAATACAGAACCCGGCTTACAGACTTGCCCAAAACTATTATAAAAAAACTAAAAATGAACCTTTGAGCTGACAACACACATAACTAAAATGTTGATTTATTTTGAATTTTCTGTTATCATATAGGAACATCGATAAATGAGGCTAGTACATAATCAAATGCTTGAGATTTTTGGAGGTGATTTTATGGAAAAGGATAAAAAGAAGAAGGATTACAGCGGTTGTACAACGATCAACGCAAAGGACCCCGGAGAAATCAATTACTGGTGCGGTAAATTATGCTGTACACAACAGCAGCTGACAGAGGCACTCAAGGACGAAGGCAATTCTGTTGATAAAATAAAAAAACGTTTCAAAAAAGACTGAAGCTTTGATTTTTGAAGGTTTTCACAAAAAACAAAAACCTTATAAATAAAAGAAAAGCTTGCCCCCGCAAAAGACAAAAAACTTTTTTCGGGGGCATTGTTTATTCCGATTTGCAGCAAAATATATTGAAAAAAACAAAGATAAAGTCTATACTAAAAAAAGGCACATTGAGAGAAGATATTCCTCAAATGATTGTTGAACGGGATATATTTTTATTAATTATTGGGAGGTAAAAAATGAAAAAACTGCTAACTGTTATGCTGGTGCTTGTTATGGCATTTGCTTTTGCATCATGCGGCGGAGGCTCGGAGGGCGATGGTGAAGGCGACGATGTTTCCAAGTCAAAGCTCACAGGTGTTTTTGGAGAGATAGGTAAGGAATCCGGTATCCATATGAATTATGAGATGGAAATTGACGGTAAAACTACTGTAACCGATATTTATATGAAGGACGACAAGATCTATACAGAAATGGACATGGAAGGTCTGGGAAAATCAATAACCATATACACTGACGGCTATATGTACACTCTTACACCTGAAACCAAGACCGGAATAAAAACAAAGGTCGATGAAGATACACAAGAGACCCTTGAGACCGACACTGTTCTTGAGAACTATGAAGAATATACGGGCGATGTGGATTTTGAAAAGGGCGAGAAGGAAGTGGACGGAAAAACATACTATTCCGAAACATACAAATCAGGTGATAGCAGTGTGATCTACTGTTTCGACGGCGATAAACTGGTTTATATGATTTCAGTAACCGGAGAAGGCGAAGAGACAATAATAAAATACAATGCCATTGACGGAGATGTGGATGACAGCATTTTCGAAGTGCCGGACGGATACACAATAACTGAAATGTAAATAAGATTTTTTGCGGACAAAAAGTTTTATCCTATAAACGCCTTTGGTTGAATCAGAGCGATAAAAGTAGTATAATTCAAGTTCTGCAAAGGCGTTTTTTAGTTGTTAAAAACAAAAAAACAAAAACAAAAAAACACAAGAAAAAATTATATAAGCATAAAAAGCGAAAAAACGGAGGAATGAATGGACCGCAGGAGCGAAAAAGAAAACAAAATGGGAGTTATGCCGGTTGGAAAACTTATAGTTACCATGTCATGGCCGGCTATCCTGTCAATGATGATACAGGCAACATATAATGTAGTGGACAGTATTTTTGTTGCCAGGGTAAGCGAAAAAGCACTGACTGCAGTTACACTCATCTTCCCGGCACAGATGCTTATAATAGCCGTAGGAGTGGGAACAGCAATAGGTGTGAATTCTCTTATTGCCAGGAGACTGGGTGCAAGAAGGTTTGTTGAGGCCGATAAGGCCGCTTCCCACGGGATAAGGCTTGCAGTATACAGCTGGATTTTTTTTGCTGTGGCGGCGGCTTTATTTGCGGATGTCTTCATGAAGGGATTTACCCATGACCCATACATCCTTCAAAACGGGGCTTTGTATTTGCGTATCGTTATGATCTTCTCCTTATTTATTTTTGTACAGATGACAGCAGAAAAAATACTCCAGGCCACAGGAAGCATGATTCTTCCCATGATATGCAGCCTTATGGGAGCCTGCGTAAATATAGCCCTGGATCCTATCCTTATTTTCGGACTCCTGGGGGCCCCTGAAATGGGAGTGACAGGCGCAGCTGTTGCAACTGTAATATCTCAGACATTGAGTTTTTCCCTGGGAATGTATATTCTTTTTCGAAAAAATCACCAGGTAAAAGTCAGGATTTACGGATTCCCTCATGACAAAAAAACTATACGGGAAATATATGCCGTTGGATTTCCGGCAATAATGATGCAGTCTATACTGTCATTTCTTCAATTCGGCATCAACATCATACTGGCCGGATTTTCGGGTACAGCTGTGGCTGTGATGGGAGTATACGGAAGACTGCAGTCCTTTATATTTATGCCTGTAATAGGAATAAATCAGGGAACGACACCGGTAATAGGATACAACTACGGTGCTGGCAACAAAACGAGACTTATGCAGACATACAAAATGGCACTTCTGGCGGCAGTTGTCATAATGGCAGCCGGTTGTACACTTTTTATGATAATGCCCAGAACACTGCTTTCATTTTTTGATGCGGGGGAAGGCATGTATGCCATAGGAATACCTGCCATGCGCATTATCAGTATTTGCTTTTTACCCGCTGCATTTGGTATAATTACATCAGGATTCTTTCAGGCCACAGGCCATGGATTCATAAGTCTTGCTGCCTCGCTGATAAGACAGCTGGTGGGCATACTTCCTCTGGCTATTGTACTTTCCAGGCTGTGGGGAGTTACCGGCGTATGGTGGGCTTTTCCAATGGCAGAAGCCCTGGGAGTCCTCTTTCTTGTAATCATGATGAGAAGACTGTACAAAAAAGAAATCAGCAGACTGGTGCCCATAGGGCAGAAAGAGAATGACCGAAAAACCGACTGAGGAGATGTCGGTTTTTAAGACAAGGGGAAAAGATGAAACTTGGTATCGATGTTGGGTCCACAACAGTAAAACTGGTCCTTTTGGATGATCATAACAAAATAATATACAGCAGATACGAAAGGCATATGTCCAACGTTTTTGAAAAAGTATCCGAACTTATGACCGATCTTGAAAAAGAGTACGGAGAAGAAAGTGTAAAAGCCTCCATCACAGGGTCGGGGGGTCTTTCTCTGTCTAAACTTCTTGACATATGTTTTGAGCAGGAAGTTATCTCATGCAGCAAAGCAGTGGAATCTCTGATACCCCGTACTGATGTGGCCATTGAACTGGGCGGAGAAGATGCAAAAATAACCTTTTACGGCCAGACTATAGAACAGCGTATGAACGGTACCTGTGCCGGTGGCACCGGAGCATTCATAGACCAGATGGCTGTCCTTCTTAATACGGATGCCAATGGCCTTAATGAGGCAGCAAAAAAACACAGACTTATATATCCCATAGCTGCCAGGTGCGGTGTATTTGCCAAAACAGATATACAACCCCTCATAAATGAAGGAGCAGACATAGAAGACATATCCGCTTCGATCTTTCAGGCCGTAGTGAACCAGACTATCAGCGGGCTGGCCTGCGGCAGGACTATCAAAGGAAATGTGGCGTTTCTGGGAGGCCCGCTTTCATTTCTTTCGGAACTCCGTAAAAGATTTATCGAAACTCTGGATCTTGGTGCAGACCAGGTCATCTTTCCTGATGAATCAAAATATTTTGTGGCCATAGGTGCTGCCATGCTGGCAGAAAAAAATGAAAGCGTAAAGATAAAACAACTGGTTGATACAGTAAAAAATATGGATCCTGATATGATGTCCGAAACAAAACATATAAAGCCGCTTTTTGAAAATCATGGAGACTATGAGTTCTTCAGACAGAGACATGATGCTGACAGGATAAAGAGAAGGGACATAAAAAAAGCAAAGGGGAAGCTGTTCCTTGGCATCGATGCCGGATCCACCACCACAAAAGCTGCTCTTATAGATGATGAAAAAAACCTGTTGTTCTCTTTTTACAGAAGCAATGAAGGAAAACCAATAGAAGCAACCATGGCCATGCTGAGACAGCTGTATATGCAGTTGCCCGAAGTTGCTTTCATAGCAAATACAACAGTTACCGGATACGGGGAAGGCCTTATAAAAGCCGCATTCAAGGCGGATCTGGGAGAGATAGAGACCATGGCCCATTATAAGGGTGCCGAAGAATTTCTTCCGGGAGTAGATTTCATTCTTGATATAGGCGGCCAGGACATGAAATGTATGAAAATAAAGGATGGGGCCATCTATAACATAATGCTCAATGAAGCCTGCTCATCCGGTTGCGGATCATTTATCGAGACCTATGCAAAATCCGTAAACATGGACAGCAAGGCATTTGCTCAGGAAGCGCTTTTCGCCAGATCACCGGTGGATCTGGGGACACGATGTACTGTTTTCATGAATTCCAAAGTCAAACAGGCTCAAAAAGAAGGAGCGACCATCGGAGATATTTCG
>DAIMEC010000010.1:0-15196 GCA_036725465.1 Bacillota bacterium
CCCCCAGGGTCCCGTCTGCATATATGCCGTCTTTTTTTATGTTCATATAGTCGATGCTTTCATTGAGCAGCACCGGCATATGACTAAACTTCATATTCTTCATCATCGGGCACACCGGAAACTTTTTCCCATTCCGCTCTGTCCCAGATTTCTATCTTGTCAATACAACCAACGCTGACAACATCTCTGCCAAAACCTATGAGTCTGAAGAATTTCTGAGGTATAGTTATCCTTCCCTGTCCATCCACCTCAGCTTCTCCGCTGTTGGAGGTGTATTTTCTGAGATTGTTTCTTGCTCCTGCTTTGTTTGTCGGCAACGATCTCAGTTTTTCTATATGTTCCTGCCACTGGGCTTCCGGATATATCGTAAGGCAGTTGTCAGGGCCTTTGCTCAAATAGCAAGTTACCCCCAGCTCTTTCCTGAACTTGGAAGGGATTATTATCCTGTTTTTTGCATCTATGGAATTCTCATATTCACCCAGAAACACGACTTTTATCCTCCAAAATTAGTGACACTGCCACTTCTACTATTATATCTAAATCCACAATACACCACTTTCCTCCACATTACAAGCATTTTGCTACAAAAAATGGGCCTTTACCCCTCCTGCTCCTTCAGTTGTTTACCATTTTATTCCATTTTATGTCCTTGGGTACTATATATTGGGCATAAGCAAAATTTTTGTTACAACATTTCGTTTTTCCGGGTTTGTTTCCTTCTGCGTTGATTTTTTACCGGTCACAGAGTATAATCCAGATATGGTTTCGTATAATACCGCCCCTGATCCGGTGGCTTTTGAACTTTTTGGTATCGATATAAGATGGTACGGTATACTTATGGCTTTGGGCATCCTTGTGGGAGGTCTTGTATTTTATACGAGGGCGCCCCGACATGGCATATCAAGAGAGTCTGTCCTTGACATACTTATAGTCGCCATCCCTTTCGGCATCATTTTTTCCAGACTTTACTATGTTATTTTCACCTGGGAAAACTATTCCGGCGATCTTTGGCAAATATTAAACTTCAGAGGCGGCGGACTTTCTATTCATGGTTCACTTATAGGTGGCATACTGGGTGCATATATCGTGGCCCGTGTCAAAAAGATAGATTTCCCTGAGGGTCTTGATGCGGTAGTTCCCGGTTTTGCCATAGCCCAGGCCATTGCCCGTTGGGGCAATTTCTTTAATTCCGAGGCCCATGGTGGTCCTACGGATCTGCCCTTTGGTATAATGGTCATGGGCGAAAAAGTCCATCCCACATTCCTTTACGAATCCATATGGTGTCTGCTTTTGTTCTTCTTTCTTTTATGGGTGGATAACCGAAGGAAATTCAAAGGCCAGACCGCACTGCTTTATGGCATGCTTTATTCCGCAGAACGTTTTTTTGTGGAGGCCTTAAGGACCGACAGTCTTATGATAGGGCCCTTCAGACAGGCTCAGGTCTTAAGCCTTCTGTTAATAATAGTATGTGGCATACTTTACATATTTTTCAGCAAAAAACAGAAAAAATCATGACCCCGCTAAAGGAGCAAACAAAATGAAATTAGGTATCACAGGATTGCCCAACGTGGGCAAAAGCACACTTTTCAATGCAATAACAAAAGCCGGCGCGGAAGCGGCCAATTATCCCTTCTGCACCATAGACCCCAACATAGGTGTAGTCACAGTTCCGGATGAACGTGTTGACAGACTAAGCGGCATATATCATTCAAAAAAAACCATATACACCACTATAGAATTCTGTGACATAGCCGGCCTCGTAAAAGGCGCATCCAAAGGCGAAGGCCTGGGCAATCAGTTTCTCGGACATATACGTAATGTGGAAGCCATAGTTCATGTGGTACGCTGCTTTTCGGACAGCAATGTGGTTCATGTGGACGGCAGAATAGACCCTTTATCGGATATAGAAACAATAAACACAGAACTTATTCTCTCTGATATGGAAATTCTTGACCGCCGGATCCTGCGTACTTCAAAAATGCTTAAAAGCGACAAGACTGTCAAAAAGGAACTGGATATCCTTCAGGAACTTTACGAATGGCTTGGTCAGGGAAAAACTGCCAGAACCATGGATATGGAAGATGAAGAGGCGGAATTCGTGAAGACTCTTGATCTTCTCTCCTTCAAACCTGTCATCTATGCGGCAAACGTTTCTGAGGATGAGGCGGCATCCGAGGGAGAAACCAACGATGATGTAAAGAAGCTGCGCAGCTTTGCCCGGGAAGAAGGATCTGATGTCATTGTCATATGCGCGAAGATCGAGGCTGAGCTTTCGGAGCTTGATGATGAAGAAAAGAAAATGTTTCTCGAAGAGATGGGTATCAGCGAACCGGGACTGGATAAACTCATAAAGGCCTCTTACCGCCTGCTTGATCTTATTTCTTTTCTCACCACCGGAGAAGACGAGACCCGCGCCTGGACCATAAAAAAAGGTACAAAAGCCCCAAGGGCAGCAGGTAGGATCCATTCGGATTTTGAAAAAGGATTTATAAGGGCCGAAACCATAGCATATGATAAACTTATGGAATGTGAGGGGAGTCTGTCTCTCGCCAAGGAAAAAGGTCTTTTGCGTTCAGAAGGCAAAGAATATATTGTAAAAGACGGTGATGTGATGCATTTCCTTTTCAATGTATAATGGACCTGTCAAAACAAAATTGAGATTTACCCTTTGCTCGGGATTTTCCCCGGAGGATGATATGAAACCTTTTAGTAAGTATTTTGACCATACACTGCTTAAGCCGGATGCTTCAGAGGCAGAGATAAAACGTCTTTGCAGTGAAGCTGTAAAATATGATTTCTGCGCCGTATGCGTAAATCCCTGTCATGTGAGTCTGGCTTCAGAGGAACTGGAAAAAACCAGCATAAGAATCGCCGCAGTTACAGGTTTTCCGCTGGGTGCCTCTGAAATGTCAGCAAAGGCATATGAGGCCGAAAAGGCATGCGGATCGGGTGCCGTTGAAATCGATATGGTGATGAATATAGGTGCCCTCAAAGAAGGAAGATACAAGTATGTATCCGATGATATCGGTCAGGTGGCATCCGCTGTATATGATAATGATGCTCTTTTGAAAGTAATAATTGAAACCGGTATGCTTACAAATGAGCAGATAATCAAAGCTGTAACGATAGCCGCTGATTCCGGTGCAGATTTTATAAAGACGTCCACCGGTTTTTGCGAAAGCGGTGCATCCGTAGCATCAGTAAAACTAATAAGAACGACTCTTGATGATATCCCGGGAAAGCATGTACAGATCAAAGCTTCCGGGGGCATACGGGATCTTGACACGGCTCAGAATATGATAAGAGCCGGAGCCGAAAGACTCGGCACCAGCTCAACAGTTTCAATATTTTCCGAATATCTCAAAAGAGCCTGATATCTGTTTTCTATTCTTTCAGGGCTGCTGTTATTATGGCCATTACATAGACCTCTTCAGCATTGCATCCTCTTGAAAGATCGTTTATCGGTGCATTGAGGCCCTGAAGTACCGGGCCATACGCATCAAATCCCCCCAGCCTCTGGGCTATCTTATATCCTATGTTGCCTGCGCTTATATCGGGGAATATGAATGTATTGGCTCTTCCGGCAACTTTGGAACCTTTGCATTTCTTTTCGGCCACCACCGGGGATACTGCCGCATCAAACTGCAGTTCTCCGTCCACGTCCAGCTCAGGTGCTTTTTCTTTTATTTTTTCTGTAGCATTGCGAACCTTGTCCACGCTCTCTCCCGATCCGGAACCTTTTGTTGAATATGAAAGCATGGCTACTTTGGGATCTATTCCGAATACCTTTGCGGTCTTTGCACTTTCTATTGCTATTTCAACCAGGTCATCTTCTTTGGGATCTATATTTATTGCACAATCTCCCATGCAAAGCATTTCATTTTCTTTGTCTTCATGCTCCCTTACCATGATAAAGGATGATGATACGATGTTGTTTCCCGGTCTTGTTTTTATCAGCTGAAGAGCGGGTCTTACTGTATCTGCGGTGGAATATGTGGCTCCTCCCAAAAGGGCATCTGCCTTCTCCATTTTGACCAGCATTGTACCAAAGTAATTGCCCTTCTGCAAAGCTGCTCTGCACTCCTCTTCTGTCATTTTGCCCTTTCGCAGCTCCACCATTTTTTCGACCATTTTATCCATTTCGGCATATGTGGCAGGATCGTATACCGTTGCTCCTTCGATATCAAATCCGCCTTCTTTTGCGGCGGCGGTCACTTCGTCAGCTCTGCCCACAAGAACAGGCTCAAGAAATCCGTCCTTCAAAAGACGGTCTGCCGCACTTAGGATACGGGGATCGTTTCCTTCCGTAAAAACGATTTTTCTGGGGTTTTGTTTTAATACCTCGATCAGGTTTTCAAACATTCTGTTTTCCTCCTCGTCAAATGTTATTCTTTTAAAAAGCTTATATAAGGCAAATGTCTGTATTTCTGATTGAAATCCAGGCCATACCCTATTATGAACTTGTCTTCTACTATAAATCCCACATAGTCCGCTTTTATATCGGCTCTCCTGCCTTCCGGCTTGTCAAGGAGGGCACATATCCTTATACTTTTCGGTTTTCGATTTTCAAGATAGCCCTTAAGGTAATTGAGCGTTATGCCCGAATCTACGATATCCTCGACTATTATAACATTTTTGCCTTCTATGCCGGAATCAAGATCTTTGTTTATCTTTACTACACCGCTGGTCTTTGTGGTTGCTCCGTAACTGCTGCATGCTATAAAATCGATTTCCACATCCAGTGCGATATGCTTCATTATATCGGCCATCCAAGGTACAGCACCCCTTAATATGCCTATCAGTATGACTCCTTCTCCCATGTAGTCATTGGTGATCTGTTCACCTATCTCTTCTGCCCTTTCTCTGATTTCCTCTTCGGTGATCATTACTTCACCAACTGTATCATACTTTTTCATGAACTGTTACTTTTCCTCCTTCACCTCATACTCAGCATCATCTATTATTGTTTTGTTCTTATATTTCTTTGAATAATTAACGTTTTTCTCGCCCATCCAGTATTTGTCCAGTGTATCTCTGAGATGCCAAAGGATCCATATCCATAATATCAGATCATCTACCCACGCTATGGGGAAAAGAACGGGAGGGATTATATCCACAGGAAGAAAAAGATAAATTATGCCCACCACAACAAGAGCCTTTTTCCTCCTGGGAACAGTCTTATCTTTCATCATAAAGCGTATAGCTTTTATTCTTTTTATCATCATGCGAAAGCCAATGATAAACTGCATTTTTTAATCTCCTAGTACTCTTTCGATCTCATCCAAAAGGACATCGTGCCCGGTTTTTTTCAGGGCGGATACAGGTATGACCATGCCGGTTTCTCCCATGCCCAGGCCTTCTCTTATCATTTTCACTGATTTCCTTATCTGAGTTTTAGATATCTTGTCACTTTTTGTGGCCACCACCAGACCGTCCAGTCCGTAATGCTTAAGATACTCATACATTTTTATGTCTTTGTCCGTGGGCCCGTGTCTTATGTCCACCAGCTGAACTGCTTTGATCAGACCTTTTCGTGTGCCGAAATATTTTTCCATCATGGGTCCCCAGTCCTCTGTGACCGATCTTGAAACCTTCGCATATCCGTATCCGGGCAAATCAACTATCCTGAATTCTTCATTTATTTCATAAAAATTTATAGTCCTGGTCTTGCCCGGACTGCCGCTTGTCTTTGCCAGCTTCCGTCTGTTGGTGATAAGATTAAGAAGGGAAGATTTTCCCACATTGGAACGGCCCACAAAAGCTATCTCTTTCATATTATCCGGAGGATATTGTTCCGGTTTTACTGTAACGGCAATTATCTCCGCCTTTTTTATGATCATTTCTTTTTTGGTATCATTACCTGTTTAATGGCATCGTCAACGGTTTTTATCAGTATGAATTTCATCTGTTTTTTTACCTTTTCGGGTATTTCCTCAATATCTTTTTCATTCTCATAGGGAAGAAGGACCTTTTTGATCCCGGCCCTGTGGGCTGCAAGAACTTTTTCCCTTATACCTCCCACAGGAAGGATATTGCCTCTTAAGGTTATTTCACCCGTCATTGCCACATCTTTTCTTACTCTTGTTTTTGTCAGTGTGGATATCATGGCAACACACATGGTTACACCGGCTGAAGGCCCGTCCTTGGGAGTGGCGCCTTCGGGTATATGCAGATGCATATCCATGTTCTTGTAAAAACCTTTTTTGATGCCCAGCTTGTTCGCCACTGACCTTATATAGGTTATTCCCGCCTTGGCGGATTCCTGCATAACATCCCCCAGCTGGCCGGTAAGCTGCAGTTTCCCGGTACCGGGAACAGCTGTTGTTTCTATGAAAAGTGTATCGCCTCCAACCACGGTCCATGCAAGACCGGTAGTGACTCCGATTTCCTTTTCGCCTTTTATCTTGTCATACCTGTATTTTTTCTTACCCAGATAATCTTCCAGACTGTCCTGATCTACATCGAACTTCTTTTTTTTGCCCGATACGGTTTTCCTTGCTGTTTTACGGCAGATATTGGCTATTTCCCGTTCCAGGTTTCTGACTCCCGACTCTCTGGTGTAATAATTTATCAGGTCTCGTACGGCTCCCTCTGTTATTTTTATATTTTCGGCTTTCAGTCCGTGTTCTTCTATCTTTTTCGGTATCAGATATTTTTCGGCTATTTTGACTTTTTCCTCTTCTGTATATCCCATCACTTCGATTACTTCCATTCTGTCGAGAAGGGGCCCGGGGATGGTCTCTGTGGTATTTGCCGTGGTTATGAACATCACTTTCGAAAGGTCGAAAGGAATTTCCAGGTAATGATCCGTAAAATCTTTGTTCTGTTCCGGATCCAGTACTTCCAGAAGTGCCGAAGCCGGATCCCCTTTGAAATCTGCGCCGATCTTGTCGACTTCATCAAAAAGGAATACCGGGTTTTTTGTCCCTGCATCTTTTATGGAACTTATTACCCTTCCGGGTATGGCTCCTATATATGTCCTCCTGTGACCTCTTATCTCTGCTTCATCCCTGACTCCTCCCAGAGACATCCTTACGAATTCTCTGTCAATGGCCCTTGCCACGGATTTTGCGATAGATGTTTTCCCTGTTCCCGGGGGGCCCACAAGACAAAGGATGGGGCCTTTGATCCTATGTGAAAGTTCCACAACTGCCAGGTACTCCAATACTCTTTCCTTTACTTTAGAAAGCCCGTAATGATCTTCTTCCAGTATACCTTCCGCCTTTTTCATGTCTATCTCGGATTTGGATTCTTTGTTCCAGGGAAGGGCAAGTATGGTCTCTATATATGTCCTTGCCACTGTGCCCTCTGCGGAAGAAGCCTGCATTTTTGAAAATCTTTTTATTTCTTTTTCTATTTTTTCTGCGGTTTTTTCGGGGATATCAAGCTCTTTCAGCTGTTTGTGCCAGGCTTCTATCTCATCTTCCACATCCTCGTCGTTGCCCAGCTCCTCCTGTATGGCCCTGAGCTGTTCCCGTAGATAATATTCTCTCTGGTTGCGGTTTATCTGAGTCTTGACCTTGCTGCTTATATCCTGTTCGATTTTGAGTATCTCTATTTCCCTTGTGAGTATCTTGTTGAGCTTTTCAAGTCTCTCATCTACTTCCATACATTCCAGAAGTTCCTGTTTTTCTTCCACTTTTATGTCAAGATGAGAAGAAACTATATCGGCGAATCTTCCGGGCTCGTCAATGGTTGCCACCGTGGGAAATATCTCCGGAGAAAGTTTCTGGTCCAGTGCCAGATATTCGTCAAAATTTGCCAGGGCAGAACGCATCAGCGCCTCGGTTTTGGGAGGCACGGGATCCGGTTCTTCATCCTCGATTTTTTGTACTGCACATTTGAAATACGGAACTTCAAAAAGCATCTCTGTTATCCTGCCCCTTGTTGTTCCTTCCACCAGGACCCGGATGGAATCTCCCGGCAGTTTGAGCATCTGTTTTATCTTTGCGATCGTACCCACGTGGTAAAAATCCTTTGATGTGGGCAAGTCTGTGGTTTCATCCTTCTGTGCAGCAAGAAAAATATACTGATTTTCTATCATTGCTTTTTCGAGAGCATTTATCGACTTCTCTCTGCCTATGTCAAAATGCAGTACCATGTTGGGGAAAATAGTCATCCCTCTTAAGGGTATCATGGGAAGCATCAGCATCCCGTCTTCTCTCTTTTCTATTTTTTCCTCTATCATAATATCTCCTTATTTAATAAGGCGACCTATGAAGCCGCCTTGTCTTTCTCATCGACCAGTACCAGTGTTGGCCTCGTTTCCCCATCAACCGTCGCTTTGGTTATAATGCATTTCTCAACGTCTTTCCGTGATGGTATTTCATACATGATCTCAGTCATTATATTTTCCATTATGTTCCTGAGCCCCCGGGCCCCTGTTTTCTTTTCCAGAGCCTTGGCGGCTATCCTTCTAATGGCATCTTCTTCTATTTCCAGTTTCACATTATCCATTTCGAAGAGTTTACCGTACTGCTTCAGCAAGGCATTTTTTGGCTTTGTTATTATTTCTATCAAGGCATCTTCTGACAGTTCCTCCAGAGTGACTATGGCAGGCAACCTGCCTATAAACTCCGGTATCAGTCCATATTTCAGAAGATCTTCAGGCTGGACTTTTTTGAGTATTTCGGAGGTGTCTTCTTCTTTCTCCACTATGTCCGAATTGAAACCTATTATTTTTTCACCGATACGTTTTTGTATTATCTTTTCAAGTCCGTCAAAGGCTCCTCCGCATATGAACATAACGTTTGTGGTGTCGAACTGTATGAAGTCCTGATGGGGATGTTTCCTCCCCCCCTGGGGAGGTACATTGGCCACAGTTCCTTCAAGTATCTTCAGAAGGGCCTGTTGCACTCCCTCTCCGCTTACATCCCTTGTTATGGAAGGATTGTCACTCTTTCTGGATATCTTGTCTATCTCATCCACATATATAATGCCTCTCTGGGCCCTTTCAACATCGAAATCTGTCGCCTGCAGCAGTTTCAGAAGTATGTTCTCAACATCCTCTCCCACATATCCTGCCTCGGTAAGGGCCGTGGCATCGGCTATGGCAAAGGGTACATGAAGTATCCTTGCCAGGGTCTGGGCAAGCAAAGTCTTACCGGAACCTGTAGGCCCTATCATTACGATATTGCTTTTCTGCAGTTCCACATCGTCTTCGTCTTTTTTGCTCAGGCGCTCAACTCTTTTGTAATGATTATAAACTGCAACTGCCAAGGACTTTTTTGCATCTTCCTGGCCTATTACATACTGGGAAAGCTGTTCTGCTATCTCCTTAGGGGTAGGCAGCAGGAATTTTTCTTCCCCTGCATCTTCTCCCGTATCCTTCTGCAGTCCCTCTGCTATTATATCCTGGCAAAGTTCCACACATTCGTTGCATATGTAAACATCGGGTCCTGCCACCAGTCTCTTGACCTGGCTCTGGGGTCTTCCGCAAAATGAGCATTTTATTTCATTGTTTTCATCGTACTTTGTCATTTTTCCCTCTGATAATTAAATTTTTCTTTTATTTTCTTATCTTGATTCTATCACTTTATCTATTATTCCGTATTCCTTGGCTTCCTGAGAACTCATAAAATTGTCTCTGTCCGTGTCCTTCTCGACTTTTTTCATGTTCTGCCCCGTATTCTCACATAGGATCCTGTTCAGCTTGGCTCTTGTTTTTATTATCCATTCTGCATGTATCCTTATATCTTCCGCCTGTCCGCTTATGCCGCCCAAAGGCTGATGGATCATTATTTCGGCATTGGGAAGAGCCATTCGTTTTCCCTTTTGGCCCGCAGCCAGAAGGAATGCTCCCATGCTGGCCGCCATTCCCACACATATTGTGGATATCTCCGGTTTTACATATTTCATCGTATCATAAATTGCCATTCCGGCAGTCACCGAACCACCGGGGCTGTTTATGTACATACATATATCTTTTTTTGGATCTTCGGCTTCCAGAAACAGTATCTGTGCTATAACTACACTGGCAAGATGTTCATCTATCTGTTCGCCTATGAATATTATTCTGTCTTTCAGGAGCCGTGAATATATATCGTATGATCTTTCTCCGCGGCCGTCCTGTTCAATAACATATGGTACGAGTGTCATATCCTGTCTCCTATTTGAAAACTGCACTTTCGAACATGAAGTCCATTGCTTTTCTCATTCTTATGTCCTTCTGAAGGAATCCTATGTTTTCTTCTCCCAGCATCTCTTTTATTTTGTCAGGATCCTGCTTGTACTGTATGGCCATTATTTTGATCTCTTCATCAACATCCTCCGCTGGAGCTTCTATGCCTTCCGCATCGGCAACTGCAGCCACCAGCATACGGGTCTTGACTTTTCTGTAGGCATCTTCCCTGATCTCTTCCCTGAATTCATTGGGATCTTTTTTCAGATACTCGAAGTATTTCTGAAGGTCGAGGCCCTGGCTCCTGAGCTGCTGATCGAATTCCTGCATCATGCTGCTTATTTCGTCATCCACCATAACATCAGGTACCTGGATATCGTTTGTTTCATATACCTTCTCCAGGACTTTGTTTTTCATCTGATCCTCTGCATGTTTCTTTTTTTGCTCTTTGATATTCTTTTTAAGATCTTTTTTCATCTCTTCCAGAGTATCGAATTCACTTACGTCTTTTGCAAAGTCATCATCCAGTTCCGGTTTTTCTTCTTCTTTTACTTCATGGACCTTGCACTTGAACAATGCGGCTTTGCCGGCCAGTTTTTCAGCATGATAATCCTTGGGAAAATCCACCTTCACATCTCTTTCTTCATCGGATCTTATGCCCAAAAGCTGATCTTCAAATCCGGGTATGAAACTGCCGGATCCCAACTTTAGAGTGAATTTTTCTGCTGTTCCTCCTTCAAACTGTTCATCATCCACAAATCCTTTATAATCAAGAAGCACCGTGTCATCATTTTTTGCCGGTCTTTCAACGGAAACCATTCTTGCGTTTCTCTGACGCAGTTTCTCCAGTTCTTCATCAACATCATTATTTGTCACAGATACTTTTATCTTCTCGAGCTCAATGCCTTTGTAATCCTTGACTTCGATCTCGGGATATACGGCAACGGTTATATTGCATGAGAAATCTTCGCCTTTTTTGAAATTGTCGAATTCCACTGCAGGCCTGTCGATTATATCAAGCCCCAGTTCCTCAATGGCCCTCGGATAATTTTCGTTAAAAATGCCATTGATGGCACCTTCAATAAAAACAGACTCGCCATAATGCTTTTCGATTATGCTTCTTGGTGCCTTACCTTTTCTGAAACCATCTATCTCAAACTGATCCTTTTTTCTTTTGTATTCGCCTATGACTGCTTCTTCAAACTCTTCGGCAGTAAACTCCATCTTGAATTTTGCTTCTTTTTTGTCTTTTGAAATAAGTGTTGCTTTCATTTTTATCAGTTCTCCTTAACTATTGGTTAAATTTTGCCCAGCAAAGCAAGACCCCTTGCATATTTGCTTCTTTTTTCAGGATCAAGACCATATTTTTGCTGCAGTTTTTCTCCCAGCTTAAGCATCTCTTCCTGATTCCCCGAGTAAAGTTCTATTTCCATCTCACATACGGGACATGTACCGCCTCCGGCAACGATTTTACCGTTGTCCAGTGCTATTTCAAAAATGCCTTCACCTGTATCTACCCTGACTGTCTTTCTTGAAACATACACTTTCATGATGCCGCCAAGTGTCTTGTCCTTTAGCAGCTCCATAAGTTCTCTGCCCGTTTCACTCTCTGAAAACACACCGGGATCGGGCATTTCGGGGCAATCCCCTTCTCCCAGGTTGATGTTCAGTTCTTCCCGGCTGTGCAATGCGCCGGAACATTTTCCGTTCCATTTCAAAGAAGCTACGACTTTCTGCCCTTCTTTTCTTATCCTGAATGCAATATCGTTACGGAATAAAATATAATCATCCGTGTCAAAGTATACTGCCTTTAACTCTTCGTCCGTTCTGGATTCTTCTATGCTTTTGATATACTCGTCTTCAAGGATGCGTTCTGCAGTCGAAATGTTATCTACCGCATACTTCAATTCAATTTCCATATGGTCCCTTTCTTTGCATGTGAACTCTAATATGATACCATTTTTTAATACAAAATACAACAAAAAAGGCAAGATGCGGCTCTTTTAGAAGTCGCATCCTGTATGGTCAATCATTGAAATCTCTTTATTTTTTTTTGTTGAATGTGATTTGGGTTCCGGTTTCTCCCTGCAGCCCTTCAAGGGCTTTGTTAAGAGAAGTTATCACTGCCCTTTTGCTCGGGAAAGCTCTTACGAACTTCATTGCCGCCTGGACTTTTGGAAGCATGCTACCTTTAGCGAACTGCCCTTCTTCCATATATTTCGTGGCATCTTCAAGCGTCATAGCGGAAAGATTTTTTTGATCGGGTTTATTATAGTTTATGGCAACTTTTTCAACCTCGGTAAGTATCATCAGCACATCCGCTTCTACCTGCTCTGCCAGGAGTTCTGCGGCAAAATCTTTATCTATGACCGCATCCACTCCTTCAAGTACACCGTTGCTCTTTTCGATCACAGGTACACCGCCGCCGCCACAGGTTATTACTATTGTGGAATCCCAGAGGCTCTTTACAGCATCGATCTCAACGATCTTTCTGGGCATTGGGGATGCCACTACGCGTCTCCATCCCCTGCCGGCATCCTCTTTCATGGCATATCCTTTTTCTTCCGAGATCTTCTTTGCTTCTTCTTCTGAGTAAAAAGGCCCTATGGGCTTCGTGGGATCATTGAAAGCCGGATCATTCTCATCGACTATCATCTGTGTTGCCACAGTAACAACAGGTGTATTCCTGTTTCTCATATTAAGAGCATATTTAAGGCTCTGCTGCAAATGATACCCTATATATCCCTGGGACATGGCTCCGCACACATCAAAAGGCATGGCCGGAGTAACATCCTTTGCCGTTTCCGAGGAAAGCAGTATTCTTCCCACCTGAGGACCGTTGCCGTGTACTATGGCTATCTCATATCCTCTGCAGCTCAGATCGGCAATATGTTCGCACGTTTCACGAACTACTCTGAGTTGCTCCTCTGCAGTCGCCGGACCGCTGCCGGACTGAAGAGCATTGCCTCCCAGAGCGATAACAATTTTTTTTGTTTCATTCATGATCGCTCTTTCCTTTCTTATTATTTTGATCGTATCTGCTGATATTTCCGAAAGATCGGTTAGAAATCTTTTTCTCACATCATTTCTGCAGATGGTCTCTCAAATTCATTTTGCAGATGCTCTCTAAAGATCGTCCCTGTTCACCGGGCAACTCATACATCTGGGGCCGCCTCTGCCTCTTGAAAGTTCCGAACTGGGCATCGTTATTACTTTTATGCCCTTTTTCTCAAGAAGATCATTGGTAACGTAATTTCTTTCGTATGTAATAACAACGCCGGGAGCTATGGCCAGTGTGTTTGACCCGTCGTTCCACTGCTCTCTCTGAGCAGCCATCGCATCGTCTCCCCCGCATCTTATGAGTTCCACTGCCGGAAGTTTAAGTTCATCTCTCAAAATGTCCTCAAGCTCGCCCTGTATGCTTTCAAAATGAGCTTTGCCGTCTTTGTTCAGGGTTATCTCATAAATCTGAAGGGGCCCTTCTATCTCCGGATGTATGGTGAATTTATCATAATCCACCATTGTAAATACAGTATCAAGATGCATAAAAGCTCTGCTCTTGGGTATATCGAACACAAGTATCTTCTGGAAGCTGGACTTGTTCAGTATGTTTTCTGCAAAACGCTCTATACCGTTTGCCGTCGTTCTCTGAGAAAGCCCCACTGCCACTATATCCTTTGAAAGGACCAGTACATCGCCGCCTTCCATGGAAAAATCATGATCATAGTCATACCAAAGATTGCTTCCCTCCGGAGCAAAGTCTTTGTTGTATTTGAACATGTACTGCAGAAGCAGTGCCTCTCTTCTTCTGGCTCTTGTACTCATATGGTGTACATTAAGACCGTTTCCCACACATGCCCCGGGATCCCTGGTGAAATAAAGGTTGGGCATGGGATCTGTATAGTAGGGATATCCGGATGCGATATAATCCGCCAAAGAATTGGCATTTTTCACATTGACATCGGTTTTTTTGATCCCTGCTATGGCCGTTCCCACAAGTTCTCTGGGTGGCATGCTTATCAGATAGTCCTCAAGAACTTCTTTGGCGGCCTGGGAATATACATCGCTTTCTTCAAGAAATCTCTTTACGAAATCTTTTCTGATCTCATCATCAGCCAGTGCTTTGGCTGTTTCATCAACATAATATACTACTTCTATCCCGTTTTCTCTCAATAGTCCGGCAAATATATCATGTTCCTCGCGGGCCACCTTCAAATAAGGGATATCATCAAAAAGCAGTCTTTCAAAATTGTCCGGCACAAGACCTTCTATTTCTTCTCCCAGTCTGTGCAGCAGGACTTTGTTGAGTTTTCCTATTTCCGAATAATTATGTATTCCTTTTTCCATAACGGACCTCCTTTGTCCAGAGCAATACCGTTTTTCTGTATGAAGTTTTTGTATGGATTTCTTATGCTATTGTGGCAACGATAACAGCCTTGATGGTGTGCATCCTGTTTTCAGCTTCATCGAAAACCTTTGAATTCCTGCTTCTGAAGACTTCATCGGTCACTTCCCTTATATCGTATCCTGCTTCTTTCTGTTCTTTTGCCATTGCAGTTTCAAGATCATGGAAAGAAGGCAGGCAGTGAAGGAAAATAACATCCGGATTTCCTGTCGATACCAGCATCTCCCGGGTGACTCTGTAGGGTGTCAGTAACTTGACTCTTTCCGGTATCTCAGCTTCTTCGCCCATGGAAGCCCATATGTCAGTATATATCACATCTGCTCCCTCAAGACATTTGGGATCGCTGGACACTTCTATTGATGCGCCGGTCATTCCTGCAACTTCTTCTGCTTTGGCGACCACTTCCCTGTCTATTTCCTCTGCCAGCTCAGAAGGCCCGTATGCCACATAACTCATGCCCATTTTTGCACATCCGTACATCCACGCATAACTCATATTGTTTCTGACATCTCCGCAGAAAACAACTTTGATTTTGTTAAGGGGCTTTGATACATGCTCTTCAATGGTCATCAGATCCGCCAGTATCTGGGTGGGATGGTCAACATCTGTAAGTCCGTTCCATACGGGAACTCCCGCATGCTTTGCCAGTTCTTCCACAACAGACTGCTTAT
>DAIMEC010000011.1:0-14658 GCA_036725465.1 Bacillota bacterium
TCTGGCACCGCCTATACTTGTTAAATGCGATAAGAAGCACGGAGTTCCGTATATCGCCGTTCTGACTGTTGCCATAACAAATATCATTCTATGCCAGTTCGCATTCACCACAGTAGTTGTTGTGGACGTGTTCCTGCTGGTTTCCGCATATGTAATGATCTTCATATCAGCACTTATCCTGAGAAAACGTATACCAAGAGAAGAAGTGCCCTTCAGGATACCCGGAGGTTACGGTTTCCTGATTCTGATATGCATAGTGCCCTGTATAATCGCATTTATAGGATTCTTCATAAATGGTACCGACTACTTCATAGGCGGTATGCTGGGCATAGTTTCAGGCCCTGTTCTCTATTACATCTGGAAGAGGATGTATGGCGGCCTGGCCAAAAAAGATCCGGTGAAATATCCGATCAATCCAAAAACCAAACTGGCTGTGGGCGACCTGAAAAGAATGGCCTTCAACTTCATTATTCTGGCAGCATTCGGTGGACTTGGTGTTCCCTGGCTGGGATGGTTCGAAGGCGGCTGGGGCCCGGATTATTATATAGAAACATACGGTTCAGGATTCTTTGCAGACTTTGACGGTATGGTAAATGTAATAAAGATAGCAGCCATAGTGTTTGCCATCGTGGCAGTTATACTGTTCCTGCTGGCAATGGCACTGGAACCAAAAAAACAAAAAAACGCCTGATAAAAACTGAAAATCAATAAAAAAGCAAAAGCTGCTCCATTAAGGAGCAGCTTTTGCTTGTCTATTGAAATCTTTCTTATTATCATTTTTACGCTTTTCTGATGAACATTATAAAGCAATTCTTTTGACTTGGATCCTTTCAAATGAACAAACAACGACTTGAAAAAACCCTTGGCAGGGTGCATAATTGGATTTATGAGGGCAGCAACAAGAGCAACAAGAGCAAAAAAGCATACAGAGGAACAGAAATCAACTTTAAGAGTTTCTTTGACAACGGCATTCATAACCACATTTATGGGAAGCGCACTGAATCTGGCTATACCTGATATGGGAGAGTATTTTGATGTAAGTGCCGCATTTCTGGGATGGATAGTCACGGCATATATGCTGGCTGTGGCCACCATGAGTGTCCCCTTTGGCAAGGTGGCGGATACCACAGGAAGAAGAAGAGTAATGATACTTGGCATACTCTTCTTTACTTTGTTCAATATAATTTCTGTTTTCGCACCAAACATGGCAACTGTAATAGTATTAAGAACCGCCCAGGGTGTGGCGGGAGCCATGATATTTGCCACCAATACAGCCATACTGATAAGCGCTTTTCCGGGAAAAGAAAGAGGCAAAGTGCTGGGGAAAATGACCGCGGCAACCTATGTGGGGCTTTCAGCAGGTCCTTTTATAGGAGGATTCTTGAATCATTATCTGGGATGGCAGTCCATTTTTGGCACTGCCGCCTTAGTGGGCATATTCGCATTTATTACAGCTGTGAGAAAACTTCCAAGAGGAGAAAAACTTATTACCGAAGGAAGACATGATTATGCCGGGAGCATCCTTTATGTGGCCATGATCATACTTACGATGTACGGTCTTTCCAATATTACTTCTGTAAGATTTGCATGGATATGGGTTTTGGCAGGGCTGCTGGTGGGAATATTTTTCGTTTCAGTGGAACTTCGGGCTGCAAACCCGGTCATACAGGTAAGGATATTCATAAGAAATATTGTTTATACGCTTTCAAATATAGCCGCACTTTTGAACTATGGAGCCACCTTTGCCATCGGATATCTTATGTCAATATACCTTCAGGTGGTAATGGGATATGATTCCCAGAAAGCTGGACTCATACTGGTAGCACAGCCTCTTATACAGGCTTTTTTCTCGCCCATGGCAGGCAGGTGGTCTGACAGAACTGAACCATACAAACTGGCCAGTGCAGGTATGGGAATATGCGCACTTTGTCTTATTTTTTTCTCGTCGGTTTCTTTGAACACCCCGCTGTGGGCCATAATCACGGCACTTTGTGTTACTGGATTTGGATTTGCTTTGTTTTCTTCTCCCAATACCAATGCAGTAATGGCATGTATCAAGCCAAAGGATTACAGTGTGGCATCTTCCATACTGGCAACCATGAGATCCCTGGGCCATACATCCAGCATGTCCCTTGTGACAGTGATAGTAGGAGCATATATGGGGACTGCTTCCCTGTCTTCTGCCAGACCGGAACTGCTGATAAAGACCATGCACACGGCATTTATCGTATTTACTGGCCTTTGCATAGCAGGCATTTTTATGTCGTTAAAAAGGAAAACAGCTTCTGAGAAATAAAAAAAGCCGGCTAAATAGCCAGCTTTCTGATCTTGTATTTTCGGTATGGGGAGAACAGGTAACCCAGCCCTCTGTTGTAGAATTTGAATCCCCATACGGCATATCTCATGTTTTTATGTTTGCTCTTTTTTGTTTTATTTCTTTCGGTTCCTCCGCAGGTCACATATGCCCCTTCTCTTACAGCTCTTATGAGATCGTTGTTGGAGGTTATATCTGCATGGATCTCTGTATAAGCCATCCCCACATATTTCTCCTCATGGGCATCACTGCCGCCGAAGCCGGGTTTTTGATACATGTGAGCCATCATACCGGCCATTTCATTGGACTTGGCGGATTCGCACGTATTGAAAGTTTCAATGAAGTCGAACTTTTTTGCGATATTGGGGTCATATTTGAGTTTCTTGAAAAACATGGCGCTGGAACTCCTGACTCCGAAAGGATGTGCAGGCCCCAGGATACCGCCGTAATGACGGACTATTTTCATCAGCCTTTTCAAGGTCATCCCGCGCAAAGCAAGAACATGCAGAAAAACATCATCAGGCATTACTACCAGAATATGTCCCGCATCCTTTGTATCATATTCAACACCTTTTAGTACGACAAAATTGGAATACCTTGGATCTTTTTTGATATCTTTTTTAATCTCTTCCCAGAAAGAACAACCCCTGTAGGTATCATGATCTGTTATCATCATACCGCCAAACCCCTGGTCGGCTAAAAGTTTTATATATTTTTTCAGTGCTACTTTTGAGTCAATTGAGCCTTCTCTTGTGTGGCAGTGCAAATCAAATTTCAAGTATCAATATCCTCCTTTTGATTTCTGATAATACTATATACCCGGTGAAACCATTTTACAACAGAAAATATAAGAAAAAAGCAAGTATTATGGAGATACATATGTTTTATACAAAAAATACAGAAAAAGTTGTTGACAGAAAACAAAGGTGGTGCTATCATGACTGTAAATCAATATTAAACCTATGACGAGGGAGTAAAGCTGACAAACGATTTCAAAGCGATTCCGGGCAGGTGCGAGCCGGAAAGATGACAGTCTCAGCAGAATGGGCCTCTGAGGGCGAAGCGAAAAGCATAAGCAAATGCTGATTAGCGGAGACGCGAAGCCGGTGTTACGGGCTTGGGGTGTGACGGCACTCTGCAGAGAGGGCAGATAATATCTGTCAAACAAGGTGGTACCGCAGGCATATTATGACCTGTCCTTGTACGATAGTACAGGACAGGTTTTTTGTTTGAGACAGTAAGCCTATGTACTGGAAAAGATAATTGCAGAGAAGGACCCTTCTACAACTGAAGTGTAAAGAACGCAGAAAAACGGAGGAAAAAATGGAAAACACAAAAGAAAAAAACATTGATTTCAGGACATACCTGAAAAGCTATCCCGACAAAAATGGCTATTTCGGACAGTATGGGGGAGCACATGTGCCGCCTGAACTGATCAAGCCCTTTGAAGAGATCACAGAGGCATACAAGACTATATGTCATTCGGCACAGTTCATAAGTGAGCTAAGGAGAATAAGAAAACAGTTCCAGGGAAGACCGACTCCTGTTTACCACTGTAACAGACTTTCCAAAGAACTGGGCACAACACAGATATATCTGAAAAGAGAAGATCTCAATCATACGGGTGCTCACAAACTCAACCACTGTATGGGAGAAGGGCTCCTTGCCAAGTATATGGGAAAGAAAAAACTTATCGCCGAAACCGGCGCAGGGCAGCATGGAGTGGCTTTGGCCACGGCTGCGGCATACTTCGGACTAAAATGTGAAATACATATGGGAGAAGTGGATATTGTTAAGCAGGCTCCCAATGTTGCCAGAATGAAAGTACTGGGAGCTGAAGTGATACCCGTGAGTCATGGGCTCAAAACACTGAAAGAAGCGGTGGATTCCGCTTTTGAAGCGTATCTGAAAGATTATAAAGAGGCCATTTATTGTATAGGTTCAGTTGTGGGGCCGCATCCTTTCCCAATGATGGTAAGGGATTTCCAGATGGTAGTTGGAAATGAAGCAAGAGAGCAGTTCATGGAAATGACCGGATATCTGCCTGATGCGGTAGTTGCAGCTGTGGGCGGCGGAAGCAATGCCATGGGGATATTTCCGGCTTTCCTTAATGACCCGGTCAGCATTTACGGAGTTGAACCTTTGGGAAAAGGCTCAAAAATGGGAGATCATGCGGCATCTCTTACTTACGGCACAAAAGGTGTTATGCACGGATTTGAAAGTATAATGCTGAAAGACGAAAAAGGAGAACCGGCACCGGTTTACTCTGTTGCCAGCGGTCTTGACTATCCTTCTACCGGACCGGAACATGCATTTCTGAGGGAAAGCGGCAGGGTCAATTATGATGTGATCAATGATGAAGAAGCAATAGACGCTTTTTTCAAACTGTCAAAAACGGAAGGCATAATACCTGCCCTTGAAAGTTCCCATGCGCTGGCCTATGCCATGAAACTTGCCAGGAAAGAAGACAATCCGGGATTCGTTCTTGTCAATCTTTCGGGAAGGGGAGATAAGGATATGGACTATGTTCTGGAGCATTACGGCGACAGGATTTAAGGATTTTTACTGATGACAGGACACCATTTTCAATGTATAATTAAAATGGTGTTCTTTTATTACAGAGAAGTGTCTTTTTGTCGGAAAGGAGGGAAAAGATGCAGGGGATAATGTATATCATCGAGAGCATACCTTGGACTTATATTACACTTTCATTATACGCAGTCAATATAATAATAGCATTAACTATTATTTTTCTTGAGCGTAAAAACCCGGCTGCCACATTGGCATGGATCATGATACTTTTCCTTTTGCCGGGCATAGGCATACTTTTTTATTTCCTTCTTTCCCAGAATATTGCCAGAAAAAAGATTTTCAAACTGACAAAGGATGAAGAAAGACTTCTTACAAGTTCGCTGGAGAAACAGACAAAAGCCATAGAAACGGGAACATACGAATTTACCTCATATGAGGCTGACCTCTGGAAGGATCTGATAAGATTGAACCAGATATACGGCCGTGCATACTATACACAGGACAACAATGTTGAGGTAATTACAGACGGAAAAGAAAAGATGGATCAACTGCTTTGGGATATCGAAAATGCCAAAGAAAGCATAAACATAATGTATTTCATACTAAAAAGAGACAAAGTCGGCAGGAAATTCATTGATACTCTTACAAAAAAGGCTGCAGAAGGAGTGAAAGTAAGACTACTGCTGGATGCCATGGGGAGCAAAAACATCAGTTTTATTTTTCTCCATGAGTTCATAAATTCAGGAGGAGAGTATGCTCTGTTCTTTCCCCCGAAATTAAAATTCATAAATATGAAACTCAATTACAGAAATCACCGAAAACTGGCGGTTATAGATGACACTATAGGATATATCGGGGGATTCAACATAGCCAAGGAATACCTGGGGCTCAAAAAGAAGTTCGGATACTGGAGAGATACGCATCTTCGCATAACCGGCGGCAGTGTCCAGGATATAAATGCAAGATTCCTGTTGGACTGGAGACTGGCTTCAAAAGAAAAAAAAGTTGAAGTTTCCAAAGTGTTTTTTGAACCTCCAATGATCGCCGGAGAAACAGGCATACAGATAGTATCGGGAGGGCCCGACACGGAACATGATGAAATCAAGAGGGCTTTCATGAAAATGATCACCTCTGCCTCAAGGACCATAAATATCCAGACTCCCTATTTCGTTCCGGATGCTCCTGTACTGGAATCCATAAAAATGGCAGCTCTTTCGGGGGTCGATGTTAGAATAATGATACCCTGCAAACCGGACCATGTTTTTGTATACTGGGCGACTTATTCTTATGTGGGAGAACTTCTGAGGGACGGAGCAAGGGTCTTTATATATGAAAACGGATTTCTGCATGCAAAAACAATGACTGTGGACGGAGAAGTGGCAACGGTGGGATCCACAAATTTTGATAGCCGCAGTTTCAAGCTTAACTTTGAATCAAACGCTTTTATTTATGATGCGGCAACCACCAGAAAACTTGAAAAAATATTTGAAGATGACATAGCAAACTGCAGGGAACTTACATATGAAAAATACCTCAAAAGGTCGCTCTGGATAAAGTTCAAGGAATCGATCTCAAGGCTTCCTTCGGACCTGCTTTGATTTTTTAAAAAAGGAGAAACGATTTGCGTAGTTTTTTTAATCCATGGACAATAGGCATGTTACTGATAATGGCTTTCTTTTCACTGAGAAGCGGGACTTTTGATCATCCCATCGACTGGCTGATGAGCATCGTAATGATGCTCCCCGGAATAGTTATAGGACTTTCGTTTCATGAATACTCTCATGCCCTTGTGGCATATAAACTGGGGGACGATACGCCAAAGCTCCAGGGAAGAGTTACCATAAATCCGGCGGCCCACATGGACCCTCTTGGCCTTATCGCCCTAATATTCGTGCATTTCGGATGGGGCAAACCGGTGCAGATAAACCCGGGAAATTTCAAAAAACCAAGAAGGGATGAACTTCTGGTTTCGCTTTCCGGAGTTCTAATGAATCTCATAATAGCCGTGATATTTACTTTTGTTTTGAAATTTTATGTCATATCAACGGGTTATTCTTCTATGTCCGCAGGGATGGGAGGAACAGTATGGATGATAATATTCTATGTTATATACATCAATCTTATACTGATGATATTCAATCTGCTGCCCATACCGCCCCTGGACGGGTTCAATATAATAACAGAAGTGTTCAACCTTAAAAGAACAGACTTCTATTATAAAATATATGACAAAGGATTTATTATACTTATGATACTGATAGTCTTTGATTTTACCGGAAGAATAATGACTCCCTGTATCATGTTTTTTCTAAGGATCCTGAGCAACATAACTCCATTCTATTGATAAGATAAGTTACAAACACAGGTGTTTTTGAAACAACTTTTATTTGTGAAATTTCTGTGAAATTTACATTTTTTCACATTTTCATCTTTTCGTGATGTTATAATCTACAGGCAAGAATACTAAAGGAGGAGACCGGAGCCGGTAAAAAAGCCGAGAGGGTGGATTGGAATGAGAACCAGAGATAATAATATAAAAAGAATAATTATAAGTATTTTTACGGCGCTGTGCATGGCGGCGGCCATGATACCTGTTGATCTTTCATCAGTGAATGCCGAAGAAACAGATTCGGCCCTTCAGCAGGACACTACTTATCAGGAAGAGCAAAACGACTATTCTTTAGCCGGCGAGGATGTGCCGGAGGCCGAGATAAACGGTATACAGTACAGCACTTTACAAGAGGCCTTGAATGCCGTCAATGATGGAGAGAAGATAAAGGTTCTTGCTGATATTGACCAGGAAAACCTTGTTATAAATAGACCCGGCATAAAATTTCTCGTTGACTTGAACGGTAAAACCATAACGGGTGTAACGGGAGATGCGGCAGTAATCATAGAAGCGGGCAGTGCAGGATTTTATGACAGTACTTGCGAAGGGACTACTGGTACGAGCGGCACTATAGAGGCCGCCGCAGGACAACAAGTTATATCGGTAACAAGCCAGGATTTATTTTTGGATGCTTCAACAAGAAGCGGAGAAATCACTGGTCTGAGTGTTAGTTTCGGAGCCCGTCATTCATATGCGATCACGTCTTCGGTGGAGCCGGTTTCCAAAGTAGGCGGCAGCATTACAATGCCCCTGACAGTGAAATACGGTGACAGTTTTACATATACGGCCACCCCGAGCAAAGGGTATTCGGTAAAACAGATACTGGTAGACGGTATAAACAAGGGCACCTCAAAGACAGGCACAGTAAACTGGGTCACGGCGGCGGTTACAGTAAAAGCCGTATTCTACAGAAGCGGCCTTTTCATAATGCTGGATTCGGGCCATTATGCGGGATATAACAAAGGGTATAAAGGTACCGGCTATTATGAAGGCACACAGATGTGGAAGCTTCATCTTTATCTGAAAGATGCCCTGGAAGCATATCCGGGTATCGTTGTGGACACCACAAGGGCCAGGAACGATACCACATACAGTACTACCATACAGTCATACGAAAGAGGCTGCATGGCAAGAAATTATGACCTTCTTTTGTCTCTGCACTCCAATGCATCTTCATCATCTGCGACTGACTATGTTATTTCCATATGCAGTACAAAGTCTTCCGTGAAAACAGTATCTCAGGGACTCGGTCTTAAGCTTGCCGAAGCGGTGAAAGCTACAATGGGCACCAATCAGGGAGCATGGGTATATACAAGAAAAAACAGCAGTGGCACCGATTGGTACGGAATAAACAGGGGAGCCTCAGAATATGATGTCCCCAGTGTGCTTATAGAACATTCTTTTCATACAAACCAAAAAATGGCCACATGGCTTATGAGTGACACAAACCTAAAGAAACTGGCAGCCAGGGAGGCATATACTGTAGCCACTTATTTCGGGGAGGCAAATTATCCGAAACCGGGCAAGCCCGGCTCTTTCAGGGCAACATCCTACGGATATAAGGGAACGAAGCTGACCTGGTCAAAATCGGCCAGAGCAAAAGGATACAGAGTATATGTTTCCACTACAAAAAACGGGAAATACAGATATTTAAAACAGCTTTCCGGAGGAACGAATACAACAAACATCAATACCGGACTAAAGACCGGTAAAACATATTATTACAGAGTCAGGTCTTATGATATCGTAGGTGGAGGCGTCAAGATATTCAGCAGCTACACTTCCAAGCTGGGCGCCAAGCCCAAGCCTGCAAAACCGAAAAATATGGTTCTGAAACCGGGATCCAAAAAAGTTACTGTTTCATGGAGCAAGGTCAAGGGAGCCACCAGATATCAGATTTACAGGGCCACCTCAAAAACCGGTAAATATAGCAGGATAGCAACGATCAAAGGCACGAAAATAACTAATAAGAAATTAAAAAAAGGTAAAAACTATTATTACAAAGTGAGAGCATACAGGAGTCAAAAAGGCAAGAAAATTTACGGAAGTTTTTGTGCGAAGGCCAGAGCTAAGGCAAAATAAAGAGAATACAAAGAGAATATAAAGAAATTTAACAGGGGCAGTCCGGATGAAGGGCTGTCTCTTTCTATAAAAAAGAAAGAAAACAGAAAAATTATCAGCACTCTAAAGTGGAGAGTGCTAAAAAGTGTTTACTTTTTGTTTGTGACGGGGTAAAATGATATCGTAAGTAAAAAAGTCCCATAGGACAGAAAATACAGGAGGTGTTAGCATGAACCTGGAAAAATATACAAACAAGGCACAGGAAGCAATAATGGAGTGCCGCAATATCGCCATCCAGGAAGGCCATCAGCAGCTTGAAGGCGAACATCTTCATCTTGCGCTTATGTTACAGCATGAAGGGCTCATACCCAAGCTGGTAAAATATATGGAAGCCGATGCAGGAAAAATCATCGGTGATCTGCAGGGGGAGATAGAAAAACTGCCGAAAGTGGCCGGAGGCGGAGATAATATGTATTCCACAAGGAGATTTGAAAAAATCTTTTTGAATGCCGAAAAAGCGGCAAGAGATCAGAAAGATGAATTCGTGAGTGTGGAACACATTTATATGGCATTGCTGGACGAAAAAGGGACTCCTTCTGCCAGGATATTTGACAAATACGGTATAACAAAAGAGAAATTCACAAAAGCTCTTATGAAAGTAAGAGGAGATCAGAAAATCACAAGCCAAAATCCCGAAGAACAGTATGAAGCCCTTGAAAAATACGGAAGGGACCTGGTCCAGATGGCAAGAGACGGCAAGCTGGATCCGGTAATAGGACGGGATGATGAGATCAGACATACTATACAGATATTGTCAAGAAGGACAAAAAATAATCCCGTACTGATAGGAGAACCCGGTGTTGGTAAAACAGCCGTAGTTGAAGGCCTGGCTCAAAGGATACTGGCCGGTGATGTGCCGGAGGGATTAAAAGACAAAACCATCTATGCTCTTGACATGGGAGCTCTTATTGCAGGTGCAAAATTCAGGGGAGAGTTTGAAGAGCGTCTGAAAGCAGTTCTGAATGAGATAGAAAAAAACGAAGGAAGGATCATACTGTTCATAGATGAGCTTCACAATATAGTGGGTGCAGGAAAAACTGAAGGTTCCATGGATGCAGGCAATATTCTGAAGCCGAAACTTGCAAGGGGAGAGCTTCACTGCATAGGGGCGACCACCCTTGATGAGTATAGGAAGTATATAGAGAAAGATGCCGCGTTGGAGAGACGTTTTCAGAAGATAATGGTTGATCAGCCTACGGTGGAGGACACCATATCCATACTCAGAGGACTGAAAGAAAGATTCGAGATACATCATGGTGTCAGAATAACAGACAATGCACTCATTGCCTGTGCAGTTCTTTCCGAAAGATACATAAGTGACAGATTCCTGCCCGACAAGGCAATAGACCTTATGGATGAAGCCGCTTCAAAAATCAGGACCGAGATAGACAGTATGCCTTCGGAACTGGATCAGATAAACAGAAAGATAATGCAGCTGGAGATTGAAAAACAGGCTTTAGGCAAAGAAAGTGATGAGGCCTCGGGCAGAAGACTTGAAAATATAGAAAAAGAGCTGGCTGAACTGAAAAACGAAAACGATGCCATGAGAGCCCAGTGGGAAAGTGAAAAAAAAGCAATAAGCGAAGTAAAAGAAACCAAGCAGCGCATAGAGGATGTCAAGCTTGAAATAGAAGAGGCAGAAAGAAATTATGACCTTGAAAAACTGGCACAGTTGAAATACGGCACATTGCCGGACCTTGAAAAGAAACTTGAAGAAGATAAAGAACAGGCTTCGGAAGCAAAAGAATCCCGCCTTCTGAAAGAGGAAGTCGGTGAAGAAGAGATCGCCGAAGTTGTTTCCAAATGGACGGGAATACCCGTAAGCAAACTTGTAGAAAGTGAAAAAGAAAAGCTTCTCAAACTGCCGGACATACTTCACAGGAGAGTGATAGGCCAGGATGAGGGTATAAACGCAGTATCGGAGGCCATATTAAGGGCAAGAGCAGGATTAAAAGACAGGAATCGCCCAATGGGATCTTTTATTTTCATGGGACCGACAGGCGTAGGCAAGACCGAGCTGGCAAAGGCCCTTTCCGAAGCCCTTTTCGATTCGGAGAAAAACATCATAAGGATAGATATGTCCGAATATATGGAGAAACACTCGGTTTCAAGACTGGTAGGCGCACCTCCGGGATATGTGGGATATGATGAAGGAGGTCAGCTTACTGAGGCAGTAAGACGCAAGCCCTACAGCGTTGTACTTTTTGATGAAATAGAAAAGGCTCATCCCGATGTGTTTAATGTGCTCCTGCAGCTGCTGGATGACGGAAGGCTTACAGACAACCAGGGCAGGACCGTAGATTTTAAAAACACACTGGTCATAATGACATCAAATATAGGCAGCATTTATCTTACCGAAAACATAAAGGAAGACGGCACTATTTCAAACGAAGTCAAGGAGCAGGTGGTGACCGAACTGAAAAAGAATTTCAGACCTGAATTTATAAACAGGATAGATGATATCGTAGTTTTCAGCCCCCTTACCGAAGAAGAAATAGAAAAGATTGTTGACCTTTCAATGAAAGATATAGAAAGCAAACTGGCAGAAAAAAACATAACACTGCAGCTGACAGATGCCAGCAAGAAACTTATTGCCAAGGAGGCCTATTCTCCCATATACGGGGCAAGACCTGTCAAAAGATATCTGCAAAAGCATATAGAAAACGAGCTGGCAAAGCGGATAATAAGCGGAGAGATCAAGGAAGGCGAGACCGTTACCATAGACAACAAAGGCGACAAACAGGACTTTACAAGCCGGTAGTCAGAGACTTTTCATAAGAAAAAGAACCTTAATAAGCAACCGATGGTAATAACAGCCCATATCAAACGATAATAAAAAAAGAGATCTTAGGATCTCTTTTTAAATACTTGGATTTTCGGCTTATGTATAAATACTGTTTAAATTTCCGTATATTAATACTGATTGCGTTCTCTGGAATTATCCATATGCATCTCCATGGCCCTTACTCCCGCATCCACATCGCCGTCTTTGAAAGCTCTGAAAATCTGACGATGTTCTTCCAGAACTTCGGTCAGGTATTTCTCGGTATCTTTCTGAGGTTTCTTGTGATGTTTGATATACAATTGATACGAAGAAAGAAGCTGCCTCAGCATACGGTTATGGGATGCCTTGTAAATGACCTGATGGAAGTTGATATTGATATTCAGCATTTTATTCATATCGTTTTTCATGGTGTAAAACTCCATGAACTCAAAAGTCTCCTCCAGTTCATCCATTTCTTTTTCGGTGATCCTGCTGATGGCCCATCTGACGGCCTGTATCTCATATATTTTTCTGAGAGTATACATGTCCTCTATATCCTGCCTTGTAAGGCCCAGGACGTAGGCTCCTCGGTTTGGGATGTTTTCCACCAGACCCTCCATTTCAAGCTGCAGCAGAGCCTCTCTGACAGGTGTACGGCTGACCTTGTACTGGTCACAGACAGCCTGTTCGGTGAGCTTCTGGTTTTCTTTCAGCTTGCCTGAAAGTATATCTTCCTTGATCCTGAAAAAAAGATCTGTGGAAAGGGGAGCGGCAGTGGTTTTTACTCCCGTTAGATCTGTACGTTTGACCGGCATTTTTTCTCCTTCTTTCAGCTTATCTTTGACAGTATGTAATCGGCGAATTCTGCCCCTGTGGCACCGTCATCACGCCCTGTCAAACGGATATTTTTTTCTTTGACTGTGCATTCCTCGATGGCATTATAAAGTTTCTCTGATTTTTCCTGATAGCCTATATGGGAAAGCAGCATAGCTCCTGCTCTTATTACACTGCAGGGATCTGCATACTTTTCACGACCTTCCAGAACCATCCTTGGTGCGCTGCCGTGGATGGCCTCAAACATGGCATAATGCTTTCCTATGTTCGCACTTCCTGCAGTGCCTACACCACCCTGCAGTTCTGCCGCCTCATCGGTCAGGATGTCTCCGTAAAGGTTGGGTAGTATCATGACCTGGAATTGCTTTCTTCTTTTTTCATCTATAAGTTTGGCTGTCATTATGTCTATGTACCAGTCATCGGTTTCGATTTCGGGATAATCACCGGAGACTTTTTTACAAATATCCAGGAATTTTCCGTCAGTGGTTTTCACGACATTGGCCTTTGTTACAATGGTGACTTTTTTCTTTCTGTTTTCTTTTGCATAATCGAAGGCCATACGGGCTATCCTTTCGGTGCCCTGGGAGGTTATTACCCTGAAGTCAATGGCCAGGTCTTCTGTTATGTTCATGCCTTGAGATCCCATTGCATATAGACATTCTGTGTTTTCGCGGAAAAAAGTCCAGTCTATGCCTTTCTCCGGGATACTTACGGGACGCACATTTGCAAAAAGATCCAGAGCCTTTCTCATGGCCACATTTGCACTTTCCACATTCGCCCATTTATCTCCTTTGCGGGGAGTGGTGGTGGGACCTTTGAGAAGCACATTGCATTTCTTTATTTCTTCCAGGACATCCTCCGGGATGGCCTTGCCCTTGGCGGCACGGTTTTCTATGGTAAGTCCTTCGATGACCCGGAACTCTATTCGGCCTTTTTTCATTTCTTCCGAAAGGAGTGAAGAGAGCACTTTTTGTGCATGGGATGTTATGGCGGGTCCGATACCGTCGCCTCCTATTACACCTATTACTGTTTTTTCAAGAGAACGGTAATCCGTAAAACCGCTGTCTTTTTTCATTTCTTCGATCCTTTGAAGCTGACGGGATATGATGTCGTCGAATTTTTCTCTATACTGCATGATCGGCCTCCTGCTTGATATAATTGATTTTTCCTCCGGCCAGAATAATGCCTTTTTCTGTTTCGGAAAAATTGGTTTCAGTTTTATACTTTTCACCTGTTGTAAGATTCTTTACTGTTATCACAGGGCTCTTCATTTGAGACAGAGTGTTTTCTATCACAAGGTCATGGCCGACTTTTATACGGTCATGATCCGATGGATCCGAAAATACCAGAGGTATGATACCGCTATTTATAAGATTGCTCCTGTGTATCCTGGCGAAAGATTTTGCCATCACGAATTTTACTCCCAGGAAAAGAGGAACCAGTGCTGCATGCTCTCTGCTACTGCCCTGACCATAGTTATCTCCTCCGGCTATTGCACAGCTGCCTGCATTTTTACAGCGCCGGGGAAAATCCGGATCGATTTTCTCAAAACAGTATTCCGAAAGATGAGGTATGTTGGATCTGTACGGCAACAGCCTGGAATCGGAGGGCATGATATCATCCGTAGTTATATTGTCACCGGCACTTAAGACAACGGTGACCTTTATATTGTCTTTCAGCCTTTCATTTCTCGGGAAAGGTTTT
>DAIMEC010000012.1:0-14560 GCA_036725465.1 Bacillota bacterium
TTGAAGGAAAGGTCTGATCTGTTCAAGACCTTCTTTGATTTTCTCTTCCATTTTTAAACTCCTTTTTTTGATTTGGCTATTGTTTTCACATAAAATTTTATTTATGTTTCAGTCTTTCTCTTTTTCTTTGTCTTTGTCCCTTTTCTCTTTTTCTTTCTCTTTTTTCTCTTTCTCTTTTTCCGCTTTTATTACCGAAGCAGGTTTGGCCACATATACAGCCGTCACTTTGCCCTCCGATAAACCGTTGATATTAACAGACCTTTCGGGATCTCCCTTTTGATCAAAGGTTATGAAACCGGAAGCTCCTTCAAAATTCTTGTTGTTTCTTAAAGCTTCACTTATCTTTCTGCCGTTTTGTGGATCACCTGCTTTTTCTATGGCATTAAGTGCCAAAAGATATGCGTCAAATCCCAGAGCTGTTGCTTCCTTGGGGGCGCTTTTGCCGTACTCTTTCCTGTAAGCCTCCAGAAAAACACCGGTCATTTCTGTCTGTCTTGCATCCGCATCGAACACCGCCGACCAGAAAACTTCCTTTTCTTTTCTGTCCTTTATTTCTTTTATGAAATCCTCATCCTGCCACAATTCAGTTCCCAGAAAAATAAAAGGATACGAAAGATCTCTTGCCTGCCTTATTATATTAAGAGAATCATTTGCGGCTCCGGGAAGGAAAACGACCCTGGCACCGGTTTCTTTTATTCGATAAAGCTGTCTTCCGAAATCAACATCTCCCGGAGAATATTCCTGATAGGACAAAACCGCATCTTCATCTTCTGTCAGTTTTATCATTCTGTCCGAATATTCCCTGCTGACTTCCATGGCCTGGTCGTCATCCTTTGGCATCATTACAGCTGCTTTTTCGTTTTTCAGACTTTCTGCAGTGAAGTCCGCCAGTGCGGTGCCCTGATCCGACTCAACGAAACAGACCCTGAAATAATTGTCCTTTTCCGATGTGACAAGAGGATTAGTGTTTGTTACAGCTATTGCAGGGATGTTCTTTTTTTCAAAATAGCTGCCTCCCAGCATAGAAAAAACGCTTCCGTAGCTACCCAGGATCACAGAAGGCTCATTGGCCACCAGATCTTTTGCTGCCGTCTTAGCCACATTCAGATCGGATCCTGTATCTGCATATATCAGCTCGACCTTTTTTCCCAGAACCTCAGGATAAAGCTTGTTAGCCAGCTCCATTCCCCTTGTTTCCAGTTCCCCTTCTTCTTTGAATTCTCCTGTAGATGGTTCGAAAACACCTATTTTTACGGTGTCCCTTCCGCTACTGTCTCCAAGAAAGGCTTCTTTAAAATTGTCATATGTAGTACAACCTGCAAATATGCCGACTATCATTATTAAAGCCGTCATTAGCGCAGTTGTTTTTGCTTTCTTTCGCATATATTTCCTCATTCATAAAGTTCTCCACCCAAGTCCTTCCAGCAGAGACACTATATGATTATACTATCTTTATACTAAATTTTCCACTATTTGCTTAAGTTCCGTGACTGTAACCGCTTCATTGACTTTACACCTTATCGCCGCTACTCCTCTTTCTCCCTTGAGATACCATCCCACATGTTTTCTCATTTCTCTTACTGCCGTTCTCTCGCCTTTTTCCTTTTCCAGCATTTCAAGGTGTTTTATTATCATTGCTTTTTTTTCCTCTGTTGAAGGTCCCGGCGGGACAGACTTTCCCTGCCATAATGCCGATGCCTCTTTGAATATCCAGGGGTTTCCCAGGGCTCCCCTGGCAATCATAACAAAATCACAACCGGTTTCTTCCATCATTTCATTGGCATCCTCTCCACTGAAAATATCTCCGCTGCCTATTACCGGAATAACAAGAGCATCCTTGACCCTTGTTATTATTTCCCGGTCTGCTTTGCCTCCGTAGTACTGTTGTCTGGTCCTTCCGTGAACTGCCACAGCCATGGCTCCGGCTTCCTGCGCCGCAAGGGCTACTTCAACGGCATTTATATGTTCGCTGTCCCACCCGGCTCTTATCTTAACGGTCACCGGTTTTTCTCCGGGAACCGGATTTCCTTTGGCTGAATGTGCCTCTTCCGAAAGTCCTTTTTTTGTGCCTTTTACCGCTGCTTCAACTATTTTCCCTGCCAGGGAGGGATCTTTCATCAGGGCACATCCTTCATTGTTCTTTATTACTTTGCTTACCGGACAGCCCATGTTTATATCAAGGATCACATTATCTCTTTTTGACAGTATTCGTGCTGTTTCTTCTATAACTAAAGGTTCTGCACCGAATATCTGAAAGGCCAGAGGTTTTTCTTCGGGATATATGTTAAGAAGCCTTTCTGTTTTTTTGCTATTATATAAAAGTCCCTTGCCGCTTACCATTTCAGAATACACTAAAGCCGCACCCATGGATCTTGCCAGGCTTCTGGTGGGTGCGTCTGATATCCCCGCCATGGGGGCAAAGAAAAAAGGGTTTTCAAGTTCAATGTTTCCTATTGACGGCATTAATTATTCCTTTTGATTTCCCGGGCTTTCCTGATGGCATTCATCGTTATGTTTGATTTTCTGGGCTTTCTTGTTCTTTTCATATATTATGGAAAGTCCCTCAAGGGTCAGAAGTTTGTCCACATGATCTATGCAGTCTATACCTTCATTTATGAGATCCGCAAATCCGCCGGTAGCTATTACGATTGGTTCTTTACCGCTTTCGGTCAGTTCATGCAGTTCACTTTTCATCTTTCTTACTATATAGTCCACCATTCCCATATGCCCGTAAACCAGACCGGCCTGCATTGACTGTATTGTATTTCTGCAAACCACGTGCCCCGGCTCTTCCAGTTCAACCTTCGGAAGTTTTGCTGTTTTTTCGAAAAGAGCTTCCGATGATATTTTCAGTCCCGGAGCTATGCTGCCGCCCAGATATTCGGATCTTTCGCTTACGGCACAAAATGTGGTAGCGGTACCGAAATCGATAATAACAAGGGGACCGCCGTATTTTGCAAATGCCGCGACTGCATTCACGATCCTGTCGGCACCCACCTGTTTGGGATTGTCATACTTGATTATTAATCCGGTTTTTACCCCCGGTTCAATGACAATTGCCCTTTTTCTGAAATACTTTACAGCCAAATGCTGTATCGTGAAAAGCACTGAAGGGACTACAGTGGATACGATAACGTCTTCCACATCTTTTATGTCCAGATTTTCGTATGAAAAAAGCTGGTTGATAATCATTCCGTACTCGTCGGCGCTCTTGTTGTTGTCACTTTCAAGTCGCCAGTTCTGGATGAGTTCACCATCTTTGAATACACCAAGGACTATATTGGTGTTTCCTACATCAAATGCCAGTAGCATGGATATTCCTCCTTCACTCTGCTTTGTGCAGTAGATATTCAATATGCCGGAATACTTTCCGGTTTTCAAAAAACCAGGGCGCCGTAAACCGGCGCCCTTATTATAAACTTTTTATTTCAGTGTTGCAAGAACGTCCCCTGCATTAACTGATGCTCCCTTTGCTACCGGTACAGTATCCACTGTTCCCGCTGCGGGTGCCATTATTTCATTTTCCATTTTCATGGCTTCAAGTACTATAAGCAAATCGCCTTCGCTTACCTGGTCTCCGGGAGCCACTTTTACATCCAGAACTGTTCCGGGCATGGGTGACTCAACTGTCTGCGCTCCCGCTGCCGGTGCTGCTGCAGGTTTGGGTGGTGCGGCCGCCGGTGCAGGTGCAGGAGCAGGTGATGCCGCCGGTGCAGGTGATGCTGCCGGTGCAGGTGATGCCGCCGGTGCAGGTGCCGGAGCAGGTGCTACGCTTCCTGCCTCTTCAACTTCTACTGTGTATGATACTCCGTTCACTTTGATGTTATACTGTTTCATTAATTCTTTCTCCTTTTCGCAATATATAAGATTTCTTTCGATTTATATCACAATTCAAACTCTTCTGCTGTCTATACATTCCATCTGTCCGGCTTTATGCCAGGGTGTGGAAGGCCCGGACATCCTTTGTATCTTCCTTATCACCAGACCGTCATCTAAAGCTTTTCCTTCAGCTACTGCTACAGCCGCTGTGATCACTGCGATAAGGTCGTTCTGAGGCACTTCTTCAGCAGATGCCGGTAACACCTGGGGCGAATCTGTCAGTTTTTTTGCCGGTGCTTTTTCTTTGATGGCTTTCGCGGGTTTTCTTGAATTTCTTCCCATTAACAGGCCCATCACAGCTATGCAAGCCCACAGAAGCAGGAGTACAGTAAATGTGAGACCCAATCCCATCAACATGGTCACGCCGCTTCCTGCCATCTTTTCTGCAAAAGACAGGGAATCCATCTTGGAGGGATCTGCAAAAATTTCCATTAAACTCATTCAGTACACCTCCGTTTAAAGTGGAATATTGCCGTGCTTCTTGGAAGGCAGAGAACTCTTCTTTGTAGCCAGCATATCAAATGCACTTATTATCCTCTTCCTTGCCGTTGCCGGCTCTATAACATCGTCTACATAACCCATTTCAGCTGCTCTGTACGGGTTGTTGAATTTTTCTTCGTATTCTTCGATTTTTTCTTTTGTTTTGGCCACGGGATCATCGGATTCCTTGATTTCTTTTTTGACCGAGGAAATGATGTTTGCTGCGCCTGATGCTCCCATTACAGCCACCTGTGCCGTTGGCCAGGCCAGTACCATATCCGATCCCAGTTCTTTGTTGCACATTCCTATATATGCTCCGCCGTATGCTTTTCTTAATATCATCGTTACCATGGGAACTGTTGCTTCACAATATGCATAAAGAAGTTTCGCCCCGTGTCTTATTATGCCTCCCCATTCCTGATCGGTGCCGGGAAGGAACCCGGGAACATCCTCAAGAGTCAGCATGGGGATATTGAATGCATCGCATCTTCTTACGAATCTTGCTGCTTTGTCTGAAGCATTTATGCCGATACATCCGGCCTCATGACGGGGCTGATTCGCGATCACGCCCACTGTCTGTCCGTCCATTCTTATAAAGCATGTGATCATGTTTTTTGCGAAATGCGAAGCCACATCCAGGATGATGCCGTCATCTGCCAAACCCTTTATTATTTCATACATATCGTATGCTTTGTTGGGATTCTCCGGGATTATCGTGTTGAATTCCGGTATCAGTCTGTTAGGATCATCTTTTGCCGGATAAACGGGAGGAGTTTCCATGTTATTGGAAGGGAAGTAGCTGAGAAGATCTCTTACCTGCATAAGGGTATCTTCATCATTACTGCCCATGAAATGAGCGTTTCCACTCTTTGTATTATTGGAAAGAGCTCCGCCCAGATCTTCAGCAGAAACTTCTTCGCCGGTAACTGTCTTTATTACCTGGGGTCCCGTTATGAACATCTGGCTTGTTTTGTCTACCATGAATATGAAATCTGTGATGGCCGGTGAATAAACAGCTCCGCCGGCGCATGGTCCCATTATTACTGATATCTGAGGGATAACTCCCGATGATACCGTGTTGTTTTTAAATATCTTTGCAAAACCGGAAAGAGCATTTACGCCTTCTTCAACTCTTGCTCCGCCCGAATCGTTTAATCCAACTATGGGAGCTCCCATTTTAAGAGCCATTCCCTGTACCTTAACGATCTTTTCGGCATGATATTCGCCCAAAGATCCTCCGATAACTGTGAAATCCTGTGCGAATGCAAATACCAGTCTGCCGTCTACAGTACCGTATCCTGTAACTACACCGTCACCGTGGAATTTTTTCTCGGGCATATCGAAATTAGGACATCTGTGAGAAACAAAAGTGTCTATTTCAACAAAACTCCCTTTGTCGAAAAGAATATCCAGTCTTTCTCTGGCCGTCAGTTTGCCTTTGGCATGCTGTCCTTCTATCTTTTTTTCTCCTCCGCCCTGGGCAATCTCAGCTTTGAATTCGCGAAGTTGTTCAAGCTTGTCCATTTATGTTTCCTCCTTGGTAAATTATGGGGTTATTTATTAATATTTCAACGCTTTGAAAGGTTTTATATTGTTGATTTTACAACAAAACGCCTGGCAAAACGCACCACTCATACTATAACTCACTTATTTTTATTTTTCAAGGAATATTTCCTTGTATACATTATTCTTTGCCAAAATTTTAACAGCTATAAATGTGCAAAAAACTGCTTTTATCAATCGGCTCAAATCATGCTGCAAACTATTTTGAAACCACTCTTTCCAGCCTCTTCAATGCCAGGGCTATGGTCAGCCCGGGGATCACCCTGTTTCCTGTGATCTCCACTCCCAGCAGCTCATTGATTTTTTTGAGTCTGTACTGGACAGTGTTTGTATGTATACCCATGAAATCAGCAGTTTTTCCACTGTTCATACCGGCATCCAGAACAAAAGTCTCAAGGGTATCCAGCAGCTGTTTGCCTTTGTTTTCTCCCATTTGTTTGAAGACTTCCAGCAGCTCCAGATAATTCTTTTTTATGTATCCCCCCTGTAGCTGGATATTTATACAGTTGCTGACAAGAACCAGTTCATATTTCGTGAATACTCTTTTGTAGGGGAACACACTCTGAACAAAGGACCAGGTCTCGCCGATGAGCTTATATGCATCAGCCGCTCCCTCGGTACCATCGATGCCGGTCACATGGAATATCCTTACACTCTTGTCCGTCTTGATGGTATTGTAAAGATTTGTACAGGGATTTCCTTCTTTTTGAGGACCTATTATTATTCCGTAGGTTTCGTCTCCTTCGTTTATAGTAAGGACCTTGAGCTCCTCTTTTTTCTCGAATTCCGCCATATGTCCTGCAGCTTCATTGTTCTCGATACCCCTTGCAAAAAATACGCTCCTTATTTCTTCCCCTTCTATTTCCGCTTCTTCTTTTAATGTATAGGCAAGACTTTTGTTGCCTCTGCGAAGGGCCTTGATAAGTTCCGCCTTTGCATCTCTTTCAGGTGTGTACTTCCACATTCCCATGGCAAGTTCGATTATTTCTGCCAGTTTTGTTATTTCTGCTTTAGAATATGAGTCCTCATTATCAACGATGAACATAAAATATTTCGAGTCCTTTATGCTGACGGGACCCCAGTATGTAAGCACTCCGTTCACATCGATCATCGTGTAGACTGTGGACTGCTTTTCGACTTCCTTCTCCCTGCCGAGACGGATGGCCTCGTCTATTGTTGTTTTATGTCTGGTTTCCACATAAAATATGGGGTTAAAATCTTCAGAAAGCAGTATCAGCTGAAAATCATTGTTCAAAGCAGCCGCTCTTACAGCTGACTGGAAGCTGTTATACTTTTCAAAATTCAATAAATGGAATATGGTGTTGTTGATAAGATCGTTTCCGAAGCTGCTGCTTTCTCCGTAAAAAAGCTTACTCATGGTCTCGTTTATAACATCTCCCATATCAAACTTGGATTTTTCACTCATTGTTATAAGAGGCAGTCCCGCCTTTTCTGCGGCTTCGATCACTTCCGGCAATATCCTTTTTACTACTTCTCCCACATGAAAAACAACCAGTGCGGTGTTTCCAACTTCAGCCAAAGCTTTGATTACTTCCGCCTGAGCTTTTGTATCATCCTGTATACCGAAAAACGATGTGAGCATCATCTGGTTTTTTGCAGAACAATAACGGATCACATCTTCCCTGCCGGTGGCCTCAAGTACAGAAACTTTTTTGACCGGATTTCCCAGATTCTTTTCACCGGCCAGCACCTTTGCGTCCGCAAAAGCAGCCAGTTCAAAGAAATCTTTTACTGTTACCTTCATTTGGTTTCCTTCCGGGTTTAATTTCCGGATCCCTTCTTTTTGGCAGTGCCGCCTTTTGATTTTGTCTTATCAGTCTTCTTGCTTTTCCCTTCGGCTTCATCTGCATCCGGGTTTTTGCCTTCTTCTTCGCCTTCTTTTTCAGCTTGCAGATCATCGTATGTTTTGACTTTTCCTGCTTTACTGCTCTTCTTGCGATTTTGGGCCGCCTTGTTTTCTATATCTTCGTATGCACTTTCCGCGAGGTCTTCCTCTTCATCATCATTAAGATAATCCCCGTCATAAACGGCCAGCTCCTCTTCAGAAGGCAAATCATCATCGGCCAGAAGAGGTATCCCGTTCTCATCCAGCTTTTCTTTTTCTTCCTCTTCCTGTTGGGCGATAAGTTCTCTCATCTCACGGGCCTCTTTTTCGTTTGCCCGCTCGATGTGCTCCTCTTCTTCCCTTACTCTCCGGGCCAATTTCTTGGCCGTTATTTTTCCTTTGTAAAGCTCTGTGAACTGTTCGCCGTCCAGGGTCTCCAGCTCAAGCAGTGCATCAGCCACAGCCTTAAGCTGTTTGCTGTGCTTCTTCAGTATCTCCTCTGCTCGTGCAAAAGCCGTTTCTATTATCAACTTTATCTCTTCATCAATTTCCGAAGCCGTTTCTTCCGAATAATTCTGTCTGGTGGAAAAATCTTTGCCCAGGAAAACTTCATCGGAGGAGCTGTAATTAACAGGTCCCAGCTTGGAGCTGAATCCGTATTTCGTTACCATATCCTTGGCGATTTCCGTGGCTCTCATTATGTCGTTGCTGGCTCCGGTGCTTATATCATCCAAGGTGAGTTTCTCTGCCACACGTCCGCCGAGAAGATGAACTATCTGTTCTTCCATATCTGTTTTTGTTCCGTAATACCTATCCTCTTTGGGCAGTACCATTGTAAATCCGCCGGCCCTGCCTCTGGGAACTATGGTTATCTGGTGAACGGGATCGCTGTGGGGCAGTGATGCGGCAACTATGGCATGTCCCGCTTCATGGAAAGCAGTGAGCTTCCTCTCTTCATCACTGATTACTCTGCTCTTTTTCTCCGGTCCCGCAATTACCTTTGTTATTGCTTCTTCCACTTCGTCCATACGGATCTTACGGCCGTTTCTTCTGGCTGTCAGAAGTGCGGCTTCATTCAGCATATTCTCTATATCGGCGGGAGTGAATCCCGGAGTTCTTCTTGCCAATACTTTTGGTTCCACACCATCAGCCAGAGGTTTGTTCCTGGCATGGACCTTGAAAATTTCTTCTCTTGCCTTTACATCGGGCACTCCTATTACTATCTGTCTGTCAAAGCGACCCGGTCTGAGCAGAGCAGGGTCCAATATGTCAGGTCTGTTTGTGGCTGCCAGTATTATTATTCCCATGTTTTCGGCAAATCCGTCCATCTCAACAAGGAGCTGGTTCAAGGTCTGTTCTCTTTCGTCATGACCGCCGCCCAGGCCGGCACCTCTCTTACGTCCCACTGCATCTATTTCATCTATGAAGATAATGCAGGGCGAATTCTTTTTTGCCTGTTCGAAAAGATCTCTTACTCTTGATGCTCCCACACCAACAAACATTTCCACGAAATCAGATCCGCTGATGGTGAAAAAGGGCACACCGGCTTCTCCCGCTGCTGCCTTTGAGATATATGTTTTACCCGTTCCGGGAGGTCCCACCAAAAGTATTCCTTTCGGGATCCTTGCTCCCAGGTTATTGTATTTCTTGGGATTTTTCAGAAAGTCAACTATTTCCTGCAGTTCTTCTTTTTCTTCATCAAGACCTGCCACATCCTTGAATGTGAGTTTTCTGAGATCGCTGTCTTTTTGAAGTTTTGCCCTGCTCTTTCCGAAGGACATGGCTTTGCCCCCGCCTCCCTGCTGATTCATTATCATAAACCAGAAGAACACTATCACGATTATCATTATGACTGTGGGCAGCATGGATATGTACCAAGGCGTCACCTTTGGAGGTGCATTGGTCAAGATGACCTTACCTTCTTCCATTTGCTTATAGATATATGTCCTGTTCAGCCAGTCGACTTCAACAAGGGATGATGCAACGCTTTTTACCTGATCTCCGTTTGTAAGGGTAGCCGTCAGAGCCATATCGTTTTCATCGATATAAAGTTTCTCTACTTTCTCCTGGCTCACATACTGGGTAAATTTTGAAAAAGAAATATCCTTTATGTCTTCGCCGGGGGATTTGTTATAAAACCAGGCCATTGCCAGCACAAGTCCAAAAATTATCAAATATATGCCTATGTTTCTCGAAAGCTTTTTCAATCTTTTCTCTCCTTTAGATTTATTATTTAATGTTTAGATTTATTGTTTGATATCAACAAATTTGTATTAAAAACCAAAATTTATTTTGTAATTTTATCATAGGGAACCATGTATTTCAAGTACAAGGACCCTTTTTGTGTCTTCGTTTACCTTGAAATTTCCTGAGTAACGGGCTTTTGTTATTCCCGCCGGGATCCAAAGGATCTCGCTATTGATCGCAACCATATAAACATTTTCTCTTTTTTCTTCTCTGACTTTCGTATCCACAAAAAGATCCTGTATTTTCTTTCGTCCGCCAACATCCGGCAGCACTATGAAATCCCCGGGTTTCCTTGTTCTCAAAACTATGGATTCAAAAGTTTTTTCGTTATCTTTATATGCCTCTTCAAACATATCGAAATCAAATATGGCCACATCTTTCTTTCCCGTAAAGTCTTCTTTCATAAGTATGCTTATTTTGAGCCCGGGTTTATTTGTGAGCTTAGTTCCATCCGCCGCTTCGGCCTGCATTTCAAGCTCTGTTCCGGTGGCTGTTTCAACGACTTCCTGCCTGTATATCTCAGCTTTTCCGTAAACAGTCTTCATTATATATCCATGGGGAAAATTCGTTGATTTTGAAGTTTCTCCTTTTATAATAAGCTCCTCCGCCTGTTTTATGTGAGCGTTTGTCAGATCGCTTGAAAGTCCCGCCATACCCATTGCCTTTATTATTACTCTGCCTATAACTGCACTATGGAGATCTTTGATCTCTCTTATATCAATTACGCATTTCTCTTTTTTATTGGATACCAATGCTTTTTTCAGAACTTTTTCTGCCTCAGTGTTTATGAAACTGCTGTCCTCATACGCAATGCCGCAAAGTCTTATAAGTGCATCCTTTATGTTGGGATTATAGTTTTCCTCAATGTAGGGTATCAAATCCAGTCTTATCTTGTTCCTGGCATAAAGGGGTTCCTCATTACTCTTGTCTTTTCTGGGATCCAGCTTATTTGATCTGCAGTATTCATCTATATCTGTCCTTTTCACATCAAGAAGGGGTCTTATGACAGTCATGCCTTTTTCGTCTTTTCTTTTGTATTCCATTCCCGAAAGTCCGTCGGTTCCCGTACCTCTAAGTATCCTGAAAAGAACCGTTTCTGCCTGATCATTCATGTTGTGGGCAACAGCAGTTTTTATCTTTTTGGCCGGGACCCCTTTTTTTCTGAGTTCTTTTGTGACTTCAAAAAAAGAATCGTACCGGACTTTACGACCGGCTTCTTCACCGGTCATATGGCTTTCTTCGGCGATCTTACTGCAGTCAAAAACAAATGACCTGCAGTCGACACCGGCCTTTTTACAAAGTTTTTCGACATATTCCTGTTCTTCTTCAGCAGCTCCCGGTCTGAATTTATGATTCACATGCACCGCCGTGAGACCTATCTCCTGTTCCTTGAAAACAGTCCTCAACACATGAAAAAGACACATCGAATCCGGGCCTCCCGAAAGTCCCAAAACGATGTGGTCTCCTTGTTCGATCAAACGGTGCTTTTCAATTGTATCTCTTACTGTTTGTTCCAGCATCAGTCAATACCAAAAAATCTCTTTGCATTTTCTGTCGTTTTGCTTGCCGTTTCATCAAGAGTTATGCCTTTTATCGCCGCAACTCTCATGGCAGTGAATTCAATATACGGAGACATGTTTGCTTTGCCTCTTTTGGGCTCAGGGGCAAGAAAAGGTGCATCAGTTTCTATGAGCATGAATTCCAGCGGCACAGATCCGACCACCTCTGTTGTCTTGCGGTTGTTTTTATAAGTTACGGGACCGGCGATGGAAATCGTCCCTCCCAGTTTCACATACTGCTCTCCCATTTCTCTGCTTCCGGAAAAACAGTGAAGCAGAACTCTGGCATCATATGCGGCATTTAACCAACTCCTGCTTTTTTCACTTTCTTCAACCGGCAGGGGCCTTTTGGGAAACCAGCTTTTTCTCTCTTCGGAAAAAGCTCCCTCTTCTTTTAATATATCCATTACTTCCTGATCGGCTTCCCGTGAGTGGATCACGATGGGCATCTTCAGTTGATTGGCCAGTTCTATCTGCCTGCGGAAAACATCCCTCTGTACATCTTTCGGCGAATATTCATAATGAAAATCAAGCCCTATCTCTCCTATGGCCATGACCTTGGGGTTTTTTGCAAGGGCCTTGATCATTTCCAGCTCAATATCGCTCATCCCCTTTGCTTCATGGGGATGATATCCGATGGCAGCATAACACCATGAATACTTCCCTGCATTTTCTGCAGCCTTTTTGGAAGTTGCCAGATCTACTCCGATGTCCATGACATAGTCTACATCAGATCTCTCTATGGCCTTTACATTTTCATCAAAGCCTGCACCTTTGATGTCCTCGTAATCAAGATGTGCATGTGAATCAAAATACATTTATATACCCCTGCAGCTTTGTTCTTTTTCGCACTAAGTTACCGGATTTCCGTCATCAGCCACAGTTGTCACAAATTCGAATCTCTCTTTTCCGTCAGCGATATTATCGGCAAATAAAAGCATTCCGTTGGAAGGCATGCCCCTGAGCTTTCTCGGAGCCAGATTGGCAACAACTACCACTTTCATTCCTATGGTATCTTCAGGCTTATAGCACTCTGCCACACCACTGATTATCTGCCTTTTTTCTGTGCCCATTTTTACCTGGAAAACCAGTAGTTTATCGGCCTTCGGATGCTTTTCGCATTCCAGAATGGTTCCCACTCTAAGATCCAGTTTATCAAAATCTTCATACTGTATCTCATCTTTGAGTTCGAGGGGTATACTCTCATCTTCTTTGCCGCCCTTTAATTCTGCCAGTTCCTTCAGCTCTTTTTCAATGTCAAGTCTGGGGAATATGACATCCTTTCTCTTGACTTCTTCACCGTCCATCATATCGAATTTCTTCGCATCTTCCCAAACCGGTTCAGCATACCAGAGCCCCAGCTGTTTTCTGATCTTGCCGGAAGTCGTATGCATGAAAGGATAAATAAGAATTGACACTATCCTGATTGCCTCCGCAAGATTATGCATAACTGTGTCCAGTCTCTGCTTGTCTTTTTCATCCTTTGCCAGTATCCAGGGAGTGTTTTCATCAATATATTTGTTGGCTCTTCTAACAAGGACCCATATTTCCTCCAGCGCCAGGTTGAACTCGAACTTGTCCATTCTCTTTTCCACTCTGTCAGCCACGCCTTCGGCTATTTCCCTGAGTTCCCTGTCGGTATGAAAAGCATATTCACCATGAGATTCCTTATCCGATCCTTCTTTTGAAGCATCCTTTTCTTCCGGATGGGTCAAAGCAGCTCCCGGAACTTTGCCTTCGTTATATTTTTCTATCATCGCCACGGTCCTTGAAACAAGATTTCCCAGATCGTTGGCAAGATCAAAATTCATTCTTCTGAGCATGACTTCATTGGTGAAAAGCCCGTCCTGACCAAAGGTATATTCCCTGAGCAGGAAATATTTTAGTGCATCTATTCCGTAACGGCCGATCAGCTCTACGGGATCAACAACATTTCCCTTGGATTTGCTCATCTTACCGTCGTCCATCAAAAGCCATCCGTGCCCCAGCACTTGCTTTGGCAGCGGTTCGTCTATGGACATAAGCATTGCCGGCCATATTATGGAATGGAACCGGACGATTTCTTTTCCCACCAGATGCACATCCGCCGGCCAGTACTTGTCATAAAGCTCCCTGTCGTCGGGCCATCCCAATGCTGTTATGTAGTTGGAAAGTGCATCGAGCCATACATATATCACATGGTTTTCCTCTATGGGTACCGGTATCCCCCAATCAAATGATGATCTTGAAATACAAAGATCTTCAAGGCCTTGTTCAACAAAGGATATCATTTCATTGCGCCTTGTATCAGGCTGGAGAAACTCCGGCTGATTTTTGAATATGTCAAGCAGCTTGTCCGCATAATTTGATATTTTGAAGAAATATGCTTCTTCAGCGGCTTTTTGAACAGGCCTCCCACAGTCAGGACATTTGCCGTCCACAAGCTGGCTTTCCGTCCAGAAAGATTCGCAGGGAGTGCAATAAAGTCCTTCATATTCTCCCTTATATATGTCTCCCTTTTCATACATTTTCATGAAAATGGCCTGTACTCTTTTTATATGCCTGGGTTCGGTGGTCCTTATAAAATCATCATAAGATATCTCCATGGTTTTCCAGAGATCTTTGATGTTCCCGACAATTTTGTCCACGTATTCCTGGGGCGACACCCCGGCATTCTGGGCCACCGTCTGTATCTTCTGCCCATGCTCATCCGTTCCCGTAAGAAAATGGACATCGTATCCCGTGGCTCTTTTGAACCTTGCCATGGCATCTGCCATTACTGTACAGTATGTATGACCTATGTGCAGGTTATCGCTGGGATAATAGATGGGAGTACTGATATAGTATTTTCCTTTTTCGCTTTTCTGTGTCATTTTCTGTTCCTTTCATGCCCCCTGTCGAATGAGACAGAGTTGCTGCAGGCCTTTTTCCGCCCATTGGGTGCGGTGGACTGCTAACCATTAGAATAACACAATTTTTGTGGTTTCGCAAACCCCGGTATCAACTG
>DAIMEC010000013.1:0-13919 GCA_036725465.1 Bacillota bacterium
GCATAGTTGCTCTTGTGGACCTTAAGGATCATGGCAGAATCCCGGTTCAAGGCCTTTTTGTAGTCGTCTATTTTCGTTTTATTGGTAGTGCCCACTTCAACAAGCCGGGCTCTGCTTATTTCCATTATATCCGGTATCCTGAAAGAGCCGCCTATCTCAACAAGTTCTCCCCTTGAGACTATGGTTTCTTTTTCTCCGCTGATAGCTGCCAGACAAAGCAATGTTGCGGCGGCATTGTTATTCACTACCATAGCGGCTTCGGCTCCGGTTATTCTTTTGATCAGGGGTTCAAGATGATCATGTCTTGAGCCTCTTGTCCCTTTTTTCAAATTATATTCAAGAGAAGAATATCCTGTAGAAACAAATTTCGCATTATTGCAGGCAGATTCAGGCAACACAGAGCGCCCCAGGTTTGTGTGTATTATTACTCCTGTAGCATTTATTACTCTTCTTAAGCTTTTTGTACCGGTTTTTTTTACCAGCTTTTCAACTCTTTCAAAAAGATTTTCAGTATCTGTTTCTTTCCCTGCCAGGATCTCTTTACGCATTGCATCTACAGTTTTTCTTACTGCATCAACGACGACTTCTCTGGGCGCCTCTTCAAAAACTGCAACCAGGCGCTGATCATTCAGCACCTGGTCTATTTTTGGAAGTTTACGCAGAACTTCATTATTCTCCATATTATTCACCCGGCCTTTCATGATAAATGGCGGGGATATGTGGGAATCGAACCCACCCGGGAAGCTTCTAACTCCCCAAACCGGTTTTGAAGACCGTCAGGCACACCAGCACCCATCTATCCCCCTATCTAAAACCGCAAGGAATATTAATATGTTATCATAATGGCATCAAAAAAACAATAACGGGACGGCAAAGCCGTCCCGCATTTTTGGGCCTTATTTGATTATTTGACTATCTTCGCTGCACAAACTTTGTACTCGGGTATCTTTGCAGTCGGGTCTATTGCTGAATTCGTCAAAAGGTTTGCGGGTCCGTCTGCAAAATGGAAAGGCATGAACAGGACCCCCTCCTTTACATCCGGTGTAACTCTCGCATCAATTGAGACCTGTCCGCGCCTTGATGCCACAGTGACCTTTTCTCCGTCTTTGATGTTATATTTTGCTGCATCCCGGGGATGTATTTCAACAAAGGATTTGCCTGCTATCCTGTTGAGTCCATCACTCTTTCCTGTCATTGTTCTTGTGTGGTAATGGAAAAGTATCCTGCCTGTGGTGAATGTGAAGTTATATTCGGAATCCGTTTGTTCAGCCGGCTCTTTGTATTCTGCAGGCTTGAACAGGGCGTGTTCTCCTCTGGTGAATTTCGCCGTATGCAAAACAGGGGTCCCCGGATGTTCCTCGTCGAGACACGGCCACTGCAGTGATCCCAGTTCTTCGATCCTGCCATAAGTTATGCCTGCATATGAAGGCGTCACTTTTCTCATCTCATTGAAAATATCTTCGGCAGAATCATACTCTACGGGAACGCCCAGTCTCCGAAGAAGTCCTGCAAGTATCTCCCAGTCAGGTAAAACACCCTCCGGTGCATCCACAGCCTTCCTTATTTTCTGTACTCTTCTTTCGGTATTTGAGAAAGTACCGTCTTTTTCCGCATAGCAGGCTGCAGGAAGAACGACATCCGCCAGTTCAGCTGTTTCTGTCATGAATATGTCCTGTACCACCAGGAACTCGCAATGCTCGAGAGCATGATCCACATGGTTTATATCCGGGTCAGATATCATCGGATTCTCTCCCATTATGTAAAGACATCTGATATCGTCATTGCATATCGAGTTCATTATTTCGGTTATTGTCTTCCCGGGTGCATTGGAAAGTTCAACGCCCCAGAAGTCACTGAATTTTTTCAGTGCGTCCGGGTTTGCGACTTTCTGATATGCTGTCAGATCTCCAGGCAGACATCCCATATCACAGGCTCCCTGCACGTTGTTCTGACCTCTTAATGGATTTACCCCACATCCGTATTTGCCTATTTTGCCGCATACCAGTGCCAGATTGCATATATTCATTACGCCCGCCGTACCCGTTGCGAACTGGGTCACACCCATGGCATAGTAAATTGGTGATTTTTCGGCTTCTGCATATATCCTGGCTGCTTTTACCACATCCTTTGCAGAGACTCCGCATATTTCTGCCACCCTTTCAGGTGTGTAATCTTTGACTGTTTCCTTGAGTTCCTCAAATCCTTCGGTCCTTTTGCTTATATATTCCCTGTCATACAGTTTTTCTTTTATGATCACATTTATGAGACCATTAATAACCGCAATATTTGTTCCCGGTTTGATCTGCAAAAATACATCTGCCTCTTTTGCAAGGGGTATTTTCCTGGGATCTATTACTACAAGCTTTGCTCCTTCCCTTACGGCCTGTCCTATTCTGGCTCCCAGAACGGGATGGCCTACCGTGGTGTTGGACCCTGTGATAAGTATCGCATCAGCATCCATAACTTCCGGAATTGAATTTGTCATGGCGCCTGAACCAAGTGCTGCCGCAAGACCTGCGACTGTGGAGCTGTGTCACAACCGGGCGCAGTGGTCCACATTGTTGGTACCTATTCCTGCGCGGAAAAGTTTCTGGAACAAATAATTTTCTTCATTTGTTACTCTTGCACTGGAAAAACCTGCAATCGCATCCGGTCCCGATTCTTCCCTTATCTTCGAAATATTCTCTGCTATGTGGTCAAGTGCCTCATCCCAGCTTACCGGAGTCAATTTACCTCTTTTTCTTATATATGGTGTCTTCAATCTGTCTTCATGACCTATGAAATCATATGCGAACTTGCCCTTGACACAAAGTATTCCTTCATTGGCAGCCCCAAAGGCAGGTTGCACACCTACCACCTGATTACCTCTCACCTTTAAGTCTATCTGACATCCCACACCACAGTATGGGCATGTTGTCCTTACGAGCTCCACTTCAAGGGGTATGGGTTTTCTCTGGGTCACTCTTGCCTGCAGTGCTCCAGTGGGACATACGCTGACGCAGTTTCCGCAGGAAACACAGCCGGATTCTTCAAGGGGCCGTTCGAGAGCGGGTTTTACTACTGTATCAAATCCCCTGTTCACAAAGGCCAAAGCTCCTATTCCCATTACTTCATTACACATCCTCACGCAGAGCCCGCAATGTATGCACTTGTTGGGGTCTCTAAGGACATAAGGGTGATCATCGTTGTAGTCTTCTCCTTTGTAATCGGGATCCTTGAAATCATAGATATTTTTCTTTCCTGCCATTCTGGCATGTCCGCTGGCACCGAAAAGATTTGTATACTCTATAAGTCTACAGGTAAAGTAATTCCCGCATCCGCATTCCAGGCAGCGCTTCGCTTCTTCTATGGCTTCCTCTTCATCATATCCGTATACGACTTCCTTGAAGTTGCCTTTTCGCTTGTTTGCTTCCATCTGGCCCATTCTCTTGCGGAATTTTCTTTCTCTGTCTTCGAAGGCCTCTTCATCAAAGTCATCACGTATATCAACATAAGGCATCTGATGTTTGATTTTTTCCCCGTGCAGATATGCATCTATTACTTCTGCTGACTTATTGGCATCTGCCATGGCTTCTACTGCTATGGAAATTTTATCATTGCCGCAGTCTCCGCCTGCAAAAACGCCCTCTTCACTTGTCATGTAGGTGTCCGGATCATATGCGATACCTTTTCTTCTGGTAAGCTCGATATTCTTTATGCCTTCTGAATTTACAGCCTGACCTATGGCCAGAAGAACATAATCCACATCCAGGGTCTCTGTTTTCCCTTCTACAGGAACAGGTTTTCTTCTTCCGGATTCATCAGGTTCACCCAGCTCCATCACCTGAAGGTGTATCTGTTTTACCCTTCCTTCTTCCCCGGGTATTATTTCGATGGGATTTGTAAGGTTTTTGAAAATAACACCTTCTTCTTCACCTTCCAGTATTTCTATTTCATCAGCCGGCATTTCCGCCTTTGTTCTTCTGTAAATATTATATGCATTTTTTGCACCCAGTCTTACGGCGGTCCTGCAGCAGTCCATTGCTGTGTTTCCTCCGCCTACTATGGCCACATTCTTTCCCTTTAGATCCGGCGGTGTTTTATTTATGACTGACTGAAGAAAATCGATGCCTCCGATAACACCTTCTGTATCTTCTCCCTTACAACCGGTACCTGTGGACACCCATGCTCCTATAGCTACCAGTACCGCATCATATTTCTTTTTGAGTTCTTCAAAGGTTATATCTCTTCCTATCCTTGTATTAACTTTGATCTCAACACCGGTTTTTTCTATAAGTTTTACTTCCTGATCAAGCACTTCTTCCTTTGGAAGTCTGTACTGGGGGATACCGTATCTGAGCATTCCGCCGCAATATGGCATTTGTTCATATACCGTTACGGCATGTCCCTTCTGGCGAAGAAAATATGCAGCCGAAAGTCCCATGGGACCTCCGCCTATTACAGCGACTTTTTTGCCTGTGTCAGGTTCACATTCGGGTATAAAGGGATTACCGCTTTCTGCATCCACATCTGCGGCAAAACGCTTGAGCCATGCAATGGATATGGGTTCCTCCACAAGACCTCTTCGACAGTTTGTTTCACAGGGGTGGGGACATACCCTTCCAATGGCCCCCGGCAGAGGTATCTTTTCTTTTATAAGTTTTATAGCTTCTTCAAACTGTCCGTTGGCTATAAGTCCAACATATCCCTGACAGTCTGTCCCTGCCGGACAATTTAAGGAGCATGGTCCTTTGCAGTCTCCATGATGATCGGACATCAAAAGCTCCATATTTGTTTTTCTGGATTCTTTGATCCTTTCTGTATTTGTTCTGACGGCCATATCGGGCTCTATTTCAGTGCTGCATGATTTGAGAAGCTTTGGATTTCCCGCCACCTCAACAACACATATACCGCAGGCTCCGTATGCTTCCACTCTCTTATCATAACAAAGAGACGGAATGAAAATATCATTCTCTTTTGCGACCTCCAATATAGTTTGCCCCGGGCTTCCGAAGCATTCCTTTCCGTCGATCAAAACTCTGATTTTATCCATTTTAGAAATTCTCCTTTACTGCTGCGCAGTTTCAAACTTGCAGACTCCCGCCGTACATTTGCGATCTACAATATGATCTTTATACTCATTTCTGAAATACCTGATCGTTGTTATAACAGGGTTTGGTGCCGTCTGACCCAAACCGCACATTGAACCGTCCTGAACCTTTTCAGCCAGCTCGTTGAGCATTTCTATATCACCGTCTTTGCTTGTGCCTGTTGTTATCCTCTCCAGTATTTCAAGCATACGTCTTGTCCCTATACGGCAGTAGTTACATTTTCCGCAGGACTCCTTTGCTGTAAAATCAAGAAAATATCTGGCCATATCAACCATACATGTTGTTTCATCCATTACGATTATGCCACCGGATCCGATTATTGCTCCCGTTGCAGTTATGCTTTCATAGTCAACGGGTGTGTGCAGCAGTTCTTCAGGTATACATCCTCCCGAAGGACCCCCGACCTGGGCAGCCTTGAATTTGCCTCCGTCTCTTATTCCTCCGGCTATATCGAATATTATTTCTTTTAATGTGGTTCCCATGGGAACCTCGATCAGCCCTCCTCTTTTGGCCTTTCCCGCCAGAGCAAAAACCTTTGTTCCTTTGCTTTTTTCGGTTCCCATACTGGCCAATAAAGCTCCTCCGTTTTCTATGATATAAGGAACATTGGCAAGTGTTTCGATATTATTGACATTAGTCGGTTTTTTCCAGTAACCTCTTTTTGAGGGATATGGAGGCCTTATTTTTGGAAGTCCCTGCTGTCCTTCAAGTGATGCAATAAGTGCAGTCTCTTCTCCGCATACAAATGCTCCTGCTCCTATCCTCAGAGTTATATCAAAGCTAAAATCACTGCCGAAAATATTTTTGCCCAAAAACCCTTTTCCCTCGGCCTGCTTCAGGGCTTTTTCAAGCCTTTCCACAGCAAGGGGATATTCTGCTCTCACATACATTATCCCCGAGGATGCTCCTACGGCATAGGCACATATTATCATGCCTTCAATTATGTTATGAGGATCTCCTTCCAGGAGAGCTCTGTCAATAAATGCCCCGGGATCCCCTTCATCACCGTTGCATATTACATATTTCACATCACTTTCCTGCTCTCTGGTGGCTTTCCATTTTTTCCATACGGGAAATCCTGCGCCGCCCCTGCCTCTGAGTCCCGATGCTTCCATTTCATCGATGATATTTTCGGGTTGCATTTCTTTGACGGCTTTTTCCGCTGCTTTATAGCCGCCTTTTTTTGTGTAGTCATCTATACTTTCGGGGTTTATCTGCCCGCAATTCCTCATAACGACTCTTTTTTGCAGATTCAGATATTCCTCGTTTTCCTTGCTTATAAGATATGTATCTGCTGTTTTGCCGCAGATAAGGTGAGCTTTTGCAATCTCTTCTACTTTTTCCGGAAACACATTGACATATCTGCCTTCCAGTTCTTCTTCAGCTGAATATATGTCAACTATGGGTTCAAGAAAACACGCCCCTATGCAGCCTGTTTTTTCAATGGTCACATTCCGGATGTTCATTTCTTTGATATATCTTTCGAACTCTCCGGCCGTTTGCTGGGCGCCGGAAGCTATACCACAGCTGCCTTGTCCAATAACGACTTTCATATTTTTACCTCCTTAGCTTCCCTTCCCTTTATATCATTGAGTATCTTTTTAGTTTTTTCTTTGGTGAGATTCCCGTAGGCCTCTGTTCCTTCACTGCTTCTGACCAGCATTGCCGGTGCCAGAGAACAACATCCCAGGCATGCCACATTGTTCAGAGTAAAAAAACCGTCTTCTGTGGTTTCTCCGTCTTTTATCCCAAGGAACTCGGTTATTGCTTCTTCTATACTGTCAGTACCGTTCACATGACATGCGGTGCCTTTACACAGCATTATCAGATATTTGCCCACCGGTTCCAGCCTGAACTGAGCATAAAAAGTAGCCACACTGTATATTTTAGAAGGTTTTACGTGGATCCTCTCTCCTATATGATTTATTGCATCTACAGGTATATATCCGTAAAGATCCTGTGTTTTCTGCAAAACTGTGATCAGGCTTCCTCTCACATCAGCATACTTATCAAGCACAGGCTCAAGTTCCGGATATTTTCCGCAACCGTACTCATTTGGGTTACAAGTCATGTCAATCCTCCTGTTCCCTAAAAAAACCAGTCGAAACCGGTTGTACTTTCAAGTATTAATTATATCAATAGGGCAATAGAAAAACAAGTATAAGGCATGTTTTGGGTATAATATTTATAAATAATATCTATTAAAAAATAGATTATCCTTATACCTCGTTAGTCCCCTTTATAACTTTTAGGAGATCCCCGAATATTCCGTATGCTGTCTGTTCTATTTCCGGTTCCTCTTCGATCACATGAACTGTGCCCATAAGATCAGTAGTAATTGAAACAACAGAAGACGTTCCCTTGATTCCGGCATATATCGCCTCTTTGTCTATTTCTTCCGGTGCCACTTTGCCTATCACCTTTTCATCTGAACATGTACCTCTGCAGATCAGTTTTATTACTTTCCCCTTTGCTCTTGCTGATTTTATATCTTGAAGTACAATATCTTCAATGCCTTTTCTGCTGATATCATCGGGAGTCATTTCGGCATCCATCAGCACATTCATCAAAGCAGTAAGTTTTGCTGCAGCATCATGCCCCTCTATATCCATTGAAGCATCAGCTTCTATAAAACCTCTTTCCCTGCCTTCTCTTATTATTTCTTCATAGGGTCTGTCCTTTGACATCTCCTCAAGGATATAATTTGTAGTGCTGTTCAATATCCCCATCACCTCTGTTACTTTGCACATTTCAAGATTCTCGCTGACCATGTTGAACACCGGCGTACCGTCCATTACAGTGGTTTCATATAAAAACATACATCCGTTTTTTTCTGCAATATCCCTTAATCTTCTGTGATCCCAGGCAATCGGTCCTTTGTTGGCAGTTATCACATGTTTACCTCTGCAAAGAGCGGTTTCAATATGAGTTATGGCCGGCTGTCCTGTTTTTATTGCCAGCGGTGTAAGCTCGATCATTATGTCATACTCTGTCTTTTCGAGTATTTCCATTGAACTTATACCCTTTGGCTCCATAAGATTCCCTCTGCTTCCGGTGCCGATGGCAGTTATTTCACATTTGACATTATACTTTTCTTTTATTTCCTGTTCCTTGCTTTCAAGAAGTTTCTTGAATGCGGTGCCGGCATTCCCGTGCCCCAGCATAACTATCCTTATTTTTTTCATGGTTTTGTCCTCCGTCTTTGACTTATGACGCTAACATTTGATATGATTATATCCTTTTCCTATACTATTATAAAGCATATCCTTGAACATACTTTCATAAGAAAAGAGCCTTCCCCGGCCCTGAAGGTCTCGGGAAGACTCCTTTAACTGTTTTTTTATTTTTGGGTCACTCTGTCATTTTTGCCGGTTCAGGCAGTCTTTCTGTTATCATGTTCATAAGATTATCCGTACATTTGAGAGGATCTGTGAATTTTGCATCTCCCACTACGACAAATTCCGGATCTTTCGGTGAAAGGACTCCGCCTGTTACCTCTCCGGTCTCCGCATACTTATATGACGGTACGAAATCATCCATTTCAAGGGATATATCCGTGGCATCCTCAAATCCGAAATCCACTTCATATACAGATGCTATTTCAGATGCCACTTCCCAGTTGGAAAGCACAATTCCCTCATCAATGGCAGCCATGACAGGCATCAGTCTTCTTTCTGTGTTTGTATAGGTTCCGTCCGTTGAAACAGAACCGGTACCGGGTATAACAACATCTGCTTTTTTTGCGGAAGAGGTCATATGTGTATCTGATACCATAAGGAATTCCAGACCCTTCAATGCAAATGCAGGAACATCTTCGCCAAATGACAGCAAGGCCTTTACTCCATCCATCACTTCGGCTCCGCCACTGATACCAAGGTCTATTATTCCCTGAGAATTGTTTTTTGATTTCACCTGCAGTATGCCGTCTCTTGGTGATCCCATGTGCCCCGAAAGAAGTGCCATATCCGCAATGAGAACAGCAGCCTCGGTCGTAACAAAGTTCTGGGTAAATACTATCATTGCTTTTTTTGCCTTGGAATATGTTTCTGCGATTTCTGCAGCCTCTTTTCCGGGCACCACATCCTTGAGGCTTTTTTTGAATGCATCAAATCCCTTGGCTCCGGAAGTTTTACCGCTTTCTAACAGGTATTTTGCCATCTCTTTAAGGAAGCCAAGGTCATTTTTTGTATAAACGGATTTCTCGGCAAACTCAAAGTGCTGTTCTTTGCCTTTGGGATTTATCAATATGACTTTTGCGCCGTTTTCTGCAGCCTGTTTTATTTTCAGTTGGATCACAGGATTGTCTTTCGTGCTGAACCCGGCCGCTATTATGACATCAGTGGAAAGCAGTTCGTTGATGGTATTTGGAGACGCATCTGTTCCCATAACTTTTTTTATCCCGCTTTCTCTGTTATTGAAGCATAGTGTTTTTGCTCCCATAACATCAGCCAGTTTTTTTACTGTATAAGCTTCCTCATTGGTATATCTGTCGGAAACAGCAACCGCAACTGATTCTTTGCCATATTTCGCGGCTATGGATTGGGCCTTTTTTGCAGTCATGATTATTGCATCATGATAATCCGTGTTTCTGGCTTTCCCGCCCATTTTCACGACAGGATCTTCTATTTTGCCTTCAAGTACAGAACAGTCGAATCCCCATTTTCCCCTTCCGCATGCCAGACCGGCATTGACCGGCCCCAGTTTGTCGGGATTTGCTTTTATGAGCATTTCTCCGCATGACTCAAGTTCAAGGCTGCATCCCACTGAGCAGTATGCACATGTGGTTTCTGTTACGACCGTATCCAGAGGCACTTCCTTTATGACTGTCTGTCTTTCCTGGAGAGCTCCTGTGGGACATACTGTAACACACTGCCCGCACGAAACACATCCCGACTCAAGAAGTGGCTTTTCGAGAGTGGGTTTGACAACAGTATCAAATCCTCTGTTCACAAGTCCAAGGGCGCCTACTCCCATGACTTCATCACATACCCTTACGCAAAGACCGCAAAGAATACACTTGTTGGGATCCCTTACTATGAAGGGATGATCGTCTTCAAATTCGATCTCGTTCTTATCTCCTGCGAATCTTTTTGGTTCCACATCATACTGATTGGCATAATCTATGAGTTTGCACTCGAAATAATCATGACATCCGCATTCAAGACATCTTTTTGCTTCTTTTTCTGCATCCTCTTCTGAGAAACCATCTGGAATGACCTCGGCAAAATTATCTTTTCTTTCTTTTACCTGAAGCTCTGAGATCTGTGGTCTGCATTCTCTTTCCCTGTCCTCGAAAGTTTTTTCTGTTATGTCGTCCCTTTCGACAACATAGGGTTTCCTGTATCTTATCTTCTCTCCGGCCAGATAAGCATCTATTACCGTTGCTGCTTTTTTTGCATCTGCGATTGCTTCGACCGCTATGGATATCTTGTCATTACCACAGTCTCCTCCGGCGAAAACGCCTTCCATGCTTGTCATATAAGTGTCTTCATCATAGGCCAGTGCGCCTTTTTTTGTCTTGTCAATACCCTTGAAAATTCTGCTGTCCACAGCCTGACCTATGGCCAGTATAACGTTATCAATTTCAATTGTTTCTGTCTTTCCTTCAATGGGCACCGGCCGTCTTCTTCCCGATTCATCCGGTTCACCCAGCTGCATTACCTGCAAAAGAGCTTCTTTTACATGTCCGTCTTTGTCTTTTTTGAATTCTATGGGATTGGTCAGATTCTTAAAAACAACACCCTCTTCCTCAGCCTCAACTATCTCGACCATGTCGGCGGGCATCTCTTCTTTTGTCCTTCTGTAAATATTGTACACCTTGTCCGCACCCAGCCTTACAGCTGTCCTGCATGCATCCATGGCAGTATTCCCCCCACCTACCACAGCAACTTTTTTGCCAAGCTTTATGGGTTCGTTCCTTACTACTTTTCTCAGGAAATCTATGCCGCCTATGACGCCTTCGGCCTCTTCACCTTTACATCCCACACCGGTAGATGTCCATGCACCTATTCCCAGAAGGACGGCATCAAAATCGGAACGTACAGTTTCAAAAGGTATGTCCTCTCCGACTTTTGTATCTGTTATTATCTCTACTCCGATCTCTTCTATGAGTGCCACCTCTTCATCCACTACTTCCTTGGGAAGCCTGTATTCCGGTATACCGTATCTGAGCATTCCGCCTGCCTTTGGCATGGACTCGAATACTGTCACATCATGCCCCATCTGCCTCAGGAAGAATGCAGCCGAAAGCCCCATGGGTCCTCCGCCTATTACAGCAACCCTTTTGCCTGTCAGTTCTTCCGGTTCAGGCATAAGCATTTCCGGATCCGTCTGTCCGTTTTCTGCTGCAAATCTTTTTAGCATCTGTATGGAAACGGGCTCATCAATAAGGCCCCTACGGCACTCCGTCTCACATGGATGGGGACATACTCTGCCCAGACTTCCCGGGAAGGGTATCTTGTTTTTTATCAGGTACAAAGCTTCGGTATATTCCCCGTTTGCAATAAGTCCGGCATAACCCTGACAGTCCGTCTGTGCCGGACAACCAAGCACGCAAGGCGGTCTGCAGTCTCCCACATGGTCGGAAAGAAGCAGTTCAAGATTTGTTTTCCTCGACTCTATTACTCTTTCTGTATTGGTCCTTACCACCATCCCCGGAGCTATTTCGGTTGCGCATGCCTTAACCAGTTTAGGGTTGCCTTCAACTTCGCATACACATATACCGCATGATCCGTATATCTTTGTTCTCTCATCGAAACAAAATGTAGGTATTTCAATTTCGTTTTCCTTTGCGACCTCAAGTATTGTCTGTCCGGGAATGCCCAGCACTTCTTTTCCGTCTATATTCATTCTGAATTTTTTCATTGTGCTCCTGCCCCCTTTACTCTACTGTTATTGCGCTGAACTTGCAGGCCTCATAACATCTGCCGCATTTAACGCATTTATCCTGATCAATAACGTGTTTTTCTTTTACCTTTCCTGCTATTGCATCTACAGGGCATTTTTTTGCACAAAGGGTGCAACCCACACATGCATCGGTTATTTCAAATTTTATGAGAGCCTTGCAGGATCTTGCAGTACATTTTTTTCTGTATATATGATCTTCATATTCATTTCTGAAATACCTTATGGTTGTAAGAACGGGATTTGGTGCTGTCTGACCCAGTCCGCACATGGACCCGTCTTTAACTTTGCCGGCCAGTTCCTCAAGAAGTTCTATGTCCCCGTCTTTTCCTTTCCCTTCAGTTATTCTTTCAAGTATTTCCAGCATACGCTTGGTACCTATCCTGCAGTAATTGCACTTGCCACAGGATTCTTTCCTTGTGAAATCCAGAAAATATCTGGCCATATCGACCATACAAGTGCTTTCATCCATTACTATCATTCCGCCTGATCCGACTATTGCACCTGTCTTTGTTATGTCCTCATATGTTACAGGTGTGTCTATAAGACTGGCGGGTATGCATCCGCCCGAAGGGCCTCCCATCTGCACGGCTTTGAATTCTTTATCTTCTTTGATTCCTCCGCCTATACCGAAAATTATTTCTCTGAGAGGAAGACCCATGGGGACTTCCACAAGTCCGCCTTTTTTTATCTTTCCTGCCAGTGCAAATACTTTTGTACCTTTGCTCTTTTCTGTTCCCATAGCTCCGAAAGAGGCACCGCCGTTAAAAAGTATCCATGGAACATTTGCAAATGTCTCCACATTATTTATATTGGTGGGCTCCTGCCAGTATCCCTTTGCAGCCGGGAAAGGAGGTTTGAGTCTGGGCATCCCTCTTTCTCCTTCAAGAGATGCAATAAGTGCAGTTTCTTCTCCACATACAAAAGCTCCCGCACCTGCCTTGATCCTTATATCAAAACTGTAATCGCTGCCGAAAATATTTTTGCCCAGAAATCCTTTTCCTCTGGCCTGTTCCATGGCTATGCCAAGTCTTTTTATTGCCAGAGGATATTCGGCACGACAGTATATAACTCCTTCTGTGGCTCCCATTGCGTAGCCGCCTATTATCATTCCTTCAAGCAGGGCATGGGGGTCACCTTCCAAAACAGATCTGTCCATAAATGCTCCCGGGTCTCCCTCGTCGGCATTGCATACTATATACTTGTTCCTGCCCTGGTTTTCCTTTGCTGCATTCCATTTGAACCAGGTTGGAAAGCCGGCTCCGCCTCTGCCTCTTAAACCCGATATCTTTACTTCCTCTATGACATCCTCCGGTGTCATGGATTTTACCGCCTTCTCTGCAGCTTTATATCCGTCCCTGGCTATGTACTCTTCTATTTTTTCCGGATTTATCCTTCCTGCATTTCTAAGGACGATCCGTTTTTGTTTTTCTATAAATTCCTTGTCCTGATCACTGATAGTCATATCATCCGGTATCCTGCCGGCTGCCAGATGATTATCAACTATTTCGGTTACTTTTTCAGGATGAACTTTTATGTATCTTGTCAGTCTGCCTTCATCATCATAAACGTCAACTATGGGCTCCAAATAACAGTTGCCCACACAGCCTGTGATTTCAACTTCAGCTGAAATGCCTTTTTCCTTTATTTGTTTTTCCAGTTCTGCAGCGGTTTTTTTTGCTCCGGTAGCGATACCGCAGCTGCCTTCTCCAACTAATACTCTCATCTATTCACCTCCTATGCCCTTTCTCTGATACTGTCGAGCACATCTTTTACTGAATCCTTGGTCAGATTCCCATATGTTTCTTCACCATCAGCAGTTTTTACCATCATGACCGGAGCCAGTGAGCAGCATCCGAGACAAGCCACATTATTCAAAGTGAAAAATCCGTCCTCTGTTGTTTCCCCGTCTTTTATGTCGAGATG
>DAIMEC010000014.1:0-13499 GCA_036725465.1 Bacillota bacterium
TAAAAAAGTATGGAGTGAGTGGTCAAAGGTAAAAACTATAAAACTGTAAGAACAGAATAAATAAAAAAAATTTCACTTCTCATTATCTAAAGGTAATGAGAAGTTTTTTTGTGTTGATATTATATCATCAAAGCTAAAAAATGTTGTTACAACAACATTTTTTATGTTGTCAAAAAGATATACTGAATGTTAACAAAAAGACAATTAACGGAGAAATAAAACAATGAGATCATCCAAAAAAACATATTTGAACAGAAAAGTGCCGGCTCTGATAATTACATTATCCATGATTGCCGGTCTTTTGGGAAACATGGGATATGCCAAAGCAGAAGAAACTGTATGGGATGGGACTTCGGATGTATCCTGGTATACGGTCGATAAGGATGCCTTGTCATATGAAATAGCAACGGCCGAGGACTTGGCCGGCATTGCTGAAATAGTAAACGGTACAGCCGAAGACGAATATGGCCAAATAGAAAAAAACAATTTTGAGGGAGTCACTTTTACATTGACTGCTGATATTGTTCTTAATACTGATCCCATTCCAGGCAGGGATGATACCCTTAAGGAATGGACACCCATAGGAGGCGGAGCAAATAAAGAAGTATTTCGGGGGACATTTGATGGGCAGCAATATTCTATTAAAAACATATATATAAATGCCGACGGATCCTGGGGAGAAGATGAAAACAGAAATATAGGCTTGTTCGGGTATATAGGCGGGGAAGCTGCAGTTAGAGATCTGACAATAAAAGACGGCTGGATATTCGGAAGAAGAGCAGTAGGTGCAGTGGTTGGCAGAACAGAAGATTATAATGTTTCTCTGGGGCACGGAGCCATAATAGAGAATTGCCATAATGAAGGCACGGAAGTGACATCAACAGATAAAACAGGAGTTGGCGGTATCGTGGGAGCCGGTTACAATATGGCACTAATAAGCAATTGCACCAACAGCGGAGACATAAAAGCAGATGGACAATATGATGCCGGCGGTATAGTGGGAGACTGCGAAGGAATAATACAAAACTGCAGTAATTCAGGCAAAGTTTCCAGCATAACAGGAAATGCGGGGGGCATAGTAGGCTACAATCAGCATTTCGATACATACGTACCTCAGACGATAAATTGTTATAATACAGGAGAGGTTTCAAGCAACGGCTATGCCGGAGGCATTATAGGATATCAGGAAGGCGGTTCCCGGAATTGTTATAATGTGGGTGCCCTTTCGGGAGATGGCAATAAGGGAGGAGTTATCGGAGACCTTAACAGTCGTTATGATAATGAAAATCTTTATTTTTTGAATAGTGAGGATAGAGATATTCCCGGAGTAGCCCGGCAGCAGGCGGGAACTACAGGAAATGTAGAAACAACAGAAAAAACTGAAGATGAAATGAAAGGCGAACCTTTTCCCGGCTTATTGAACGGGGACGATACAGATTATGGGGAAGGGGACGCTTTCAGATATGAGGCCGGTGATTATCCGGTATTTCCGGCATATAATGACGGCAGGGAAAAAGTGGTTTCTGATATCAAAATAACAGTTCCTCCATCTACCGTTTATTATAAAACAGGAGACGTATTGAGCCTTTCCGGCATGAAAGTTATGATAAGTTATGCCGATGGCAGTGCGGCAACAGAGATCACATACGAAAACAATACGCCTGCAGGTATTCTTACAACTCTTTCAGACAGTGATACTAGCGTGGCCGGCACAAAAACAGCCGACATAAGGTATGGCTACCGCACAGCCAATCAAGCCCTTATGGTGTGTGATGTCAATATCGTCTATGGCCTGATAGCTGATCTTGGGGAAATCAAGTGGGACAGCGGAGGAAAACTGGTTGAAGCAAGGTCGGCATACGCTGTACTGGAAGGCGATGAAGGCACAAACAAAGGAGTTGAAAATTACAACGCCCTGCTAACTGCTGAAAACTCATATAAAAACACGGAAGGCCAATACGGTATAGCATATATCGGTTTTGGCGAGTATATCGATAACATAAGAGACGAATATAAGGAATCCGGCATAGCAGAACTTAATGATATAAAAAGCGAGACTTTAGGTATAATCGGGAGCCAGGAAATTGAAGTTGCAGGAATATGGGAAAAACTCAAAGAAGCGGAATCCGGAATCACTGCTCTTTCAAAATATCTGAAACCGAGTCTTTCCTTTGCACAGATCGCAGTTGAAACACAGACATATACGGGATCGGCATTAATGCCTGAAATAGTAGTGACATACAGCGGTAGAACACTTGTGAGAAACACGGATTATGAGGTGGCATATTCAAATAACATAAAAGCCAGGGCATCGGGTAAAGCTACTGTTACAGGAACAGGAGATTACAGGGGGACCACTTCAGCAACCTTTTATATCGTTCAGGCCGCAAATAAAATATACTGCAAGGACAGGATAGATAAGACATACGGAGCAACAGCTTTCAGCCTGGGAGCCACCGCCCGTGAGGGTGCCTTAATTAGTTATGCTTCGGGCAATACCTCGGTGGCAGCTGTTTCGGCCGGCGGTAAAATTACAATAAAGGGAACGGGGATCGCAAGTATAACTGTAACTGCAAAATCAACGGCCAATTACAAAACAACATCAAAAACAATCACGATATACGTTAAACCAAAAAAGGCACGTATTTACAAAGCGACTTCACCGAAAAAAAGAACTTTGAAAGCAACCTGGAAAAGAGATAAAAAAGCAACAGGGTATCAGGTAATATGTGCCACCAACAAGAGATTTACAAAAAACAAAAAAACCGCTTTGGTAAAAAAGAGCAAAACGACATCCAAGACTATAAAGAAGCTAAAAAAAGGGAAAAAGTATTATGTGAAAGTCAGAGCATATAAAACGGCCCGGGGACAGAAGATATATGGTTCATACAGCAAAGTCAAGACAGTAAGAGTCAGATAGAAGTAGGCGGCATCATTGAGGCAGGACCGGACCAGAAAATAAAAAGACAAAAGTAATGAAAGAAATAATGTATAAAAACAAAAAGATAATACTGATAATAGCAGCAGGTTTGGTGCTGCTGTTTTCAGTTATGTCTTTTTCAGTTACGACAGCCGATGCTTCAGCTTCGAAACTTGATATATATGTGGGATATTACGGGGGGCCCTATTATTTGAAGAAGTCCTACAGTGTCAATGACATGTATTCTCTTCCTACTCACAGAAGGGTATATTCCTTCATTGATGCAGCGCCAAGACCCTGTTTGGACTGTGCCATAGGAGTAGATATGGAAGATCTTATAAGTGATGCGAAAATAGACATGAATTCCATTGAGACTTTCTATTTTTATACCAGCGACAGCGGAGACACCTATTATACATCATTCCCAAAAAGTGAATTGATAGATACTGTAAGATATTATTATCCTGAACTTTACAGACATTTTGACAAACTGCAGGGAGGAACCGAAGGAGCAGAAGAAGGTGCAGTAGCCGTTCCGGCTATGCTGGCCATATCGGATGATTTTATAAAAATGGAGGCGGGAGACATATTTGTTGAGAATTACGATGATCAGAGTTCAGAAAACCGTTTCAGGCTTCTGTTCGGGCAGACTGATACCGTCACAAGAAATGCAACAAGGTCAGCCAAATATGTTGGAAGGATAAACGTCATGCTGGGCGGATATCCCACCATAACAGCCCCCAATTCATACCTGGACATGAAGGTGGGAAGCAAAAAAAACATCAGTATTACAATAGATGCGGCAGATATCCTTCTTGGGAAAAAGATAAAAGAAAGCATAACATGGACATCAAGTGATGAAAGTGTGGCCACTGTGGACAGAAACGGTATGGTGACAGTCACAGGTGAAGGGGAAGCAGTAATAACGGCCAAATACAAAGATCAGTCAGTGGAAGTGACAATAAACGGGGAGAAAGGCAGTGCAGCCGGTTACGGAGGGGGAAATGGTGGAGGCATTGGCAGTATAAGTGAAGTGAGCCTGGGAGAAGGAGACGGAATAGATGTCGAAACCTCGGGTGGCAGCGGGCAGGCCTGGCGTGTATACGAAATGGATGAAAAGGCAGAAGAACTGCCGGAAATAAAGAAGAACAATGATCTGATACCGGTCATAATAATGATAATGATCCTGCTGATTTCAGGAATAGCGGGAAGAACATTGAAGTTTTACAGAGAAGTGCGAGGTTAAAAATGATTTCACAAGGACTGAGTGATGCGCTCAGAGCTGTTGCTGAAGCAGCGCTTACACCGGTGGTAATAATACTGCTGGTTTTGATAGCAGTGACCATAATACTGCTGGGGACTCTTATAGCTGAATTTTTTACTGAAAGGCGTCATCTGAAGGTCAAAATGCCTGTTCTGATAAACCAGATCAGAGCAGCTGAAAAAAGCCCAGAGGAGATAATCGCGGGAAGTGGTCTGATAAAAAAACAAAAAGAGACCCTTAAGGAACTGGTGCTTCAGAGTGAACTCACCAATACCATGAGAGAAGCGCTTGCAGTAAGACTTTTGGCGGAGACAAGGGCCCGATATGACGGAATAGTAAATATAACCAATGTGATAGCAAAGATAGGTCCCATGCTGGGACTTTTGGGAACATTGATACCTCTGGGGCCGGGGATAATCGCCCTGGGAAGGGGCGATACTTATACCCTTTCCACATCACTGCTTACTGCGTTCGATACTACAGTGGCAGGTCTTATATGTGCCGCGATAGCATTGATAGTTTCAGTCATAAGAAAAAAGTGGTATGCTGACTACATGTCTATGCTGGAAACGCTTATGGAATGTATACTGGACAAGGAGAAGAAAGATGATAAGGCGCTTTGGAACAGGTAAATTAAAAGGCGAAGGCATTGCAAAAGAAGATATCAATCCTATGGAAGGCATAGCCAATCTGGCGGATGTCATGCTTATACTGGCGGTCGGCATAATGCTGGCGCTGGTAATGCACTGGAACGTTGACATAAGCACAAAAGAGGTGACCCAGAAGCAGGAGATCAAAGATATGGAAGATCAGGAAATAAGCGAAAAGATCGAATCACAAAAAGGTTTTGAGGAACTGGGAACTGTCTATAAGGATCCTGAAACAGGCAAAATGTATATGGTAGTAAGGGAGGAAAAATGAACAGGAAGAAGCTTATAATAATCATAGCCCTTGTTGCGGTGGTTTTGGCCGGTGTGGGGTTTTGGGCCTTTTCATCGGGGCTGGATAAAGGCGCAGCCCACACAAATTACTCTGCAGAAGAGAACTACGGGAAAGGCAACTATGTTTTCAGTACAGTCACCTTTACAGGAAGCGGAATGGAAAGGGAAACAGTCCTTTCGGTAAAGGAAATAGAGCAGCTGGCATATGATAATGATAAGGATCTGGGCTATGAAGAGAAATACAGCCTTCTGACCAGCGGTTCCATTTTTTCCGAGAGCACTTTTACAGGGATAAAGCTTTATGAAACACTGCTTTATCTGGGGATGGATAAAAGCTCAAGTGATGATACAAGAATAACAGTTGTTTCCTCGGACGGATACACCATGGTCATGACCCTTGGAGAAATAAGAAGCAGCAAGTATTGTCGTTTTGGCAGCGCCTCAAATCCCAAAGTTGAGGAGGAGGGACTGCCGGTACTTCTCTCTTTCGGTTCCGGCGGACTGCCTCTCGTGGGACCGACGGGCAGTGAAGATACAGGAAAAGTGATGACAGAAAAAGACGGATTTGAAGAGGAAGCCCAGAACACAGGCGGCCCGGTCAAGTTGACCATAGGACAAAAGACCTGTGATGATTTCAATGCGCCTCAGAATGCCAAATGGGTAAAAGAAGTGATTGTGGGAGATCCTTACGACCACACATTTCATGCGGGAGAATCCGGAAAAGAAAAAGCTCTTAATGTAAGCGTATTTGATGCAGATTCGGGAAACAAGAAAATAAGCAGTAAAGAATACACATTTGATGAAATAGAAAAATTTGCATCCCGGAAAAGCGAAAACACGCAAAAGAATTACTATGGCGAAAAGGATTTTTATGAAGGAGCCGGCATATGGGAATTCCTGAGAGAAGAAACAGAAGTGGCAGCCAGAGAAGGCACAGTGAAGTTCAACTTTTCAGACGGCAAAAGCGAGAGAGTAAGTCTTTCATATTTAAGAGATCTTAACGGGGATCATGAAAACTATATCACTGAGAAAGAAGGACTTTATATTACATGCGTCAAACCTGCTTTCGGATACAGTAAAAATGGCGGGCCCACTGAGCTGGGAGAACTTTTTGCTCTTCTTCCCAAAGACGGAAAAGAAAAGAAAAAAAGCACAGTAAAGAAGTGCTTATCAGTTGACGTTTATGTGGGAGATGATTATTTCGGAAGTAAAAACCCCTATTCCAATAAGGGGATCGAAATTGAAGGAAGCGGCATGGAAGAAGATGTCTATATTTATATTGAAGAAATAGAGAAACAAATAGATCTGGCTGCATCATCGGGAGATTATAAAGGGGTCAGCCTTATAGGACTGCTGGAAGAAAAGGGCCTGGCTGTTGATGCACAAAAAGCTGTAATAGAAAGCAGCAGCGGCAGCACGGAAATAAGCATCAGTACACTTAAGAAAGAAGAAAGAAATACTATACTGGCCACGAGAAAAAGAGGCAAAGCCCTTGATGAAGAAGAAGGACCTTTGGCTCTTCGAGGCAGAGATGAACTCAATAATGTAAAAAAAATAATCGTTTATGCCAAAGACGGGAAATGGAGCCATTCATATAAGGGATACAAAAAATATCTGGGCAGAAAAGTAAAGATTACCGGATCGGAAGTGGCAGATGACAGGACCTATACACTAAAAGAGCTGGAATCATTAGGTGATGGATATACAGTTAAAAATGCCTTCGGTGCCGGAGGAGGCACCAATGCATTTTGCGGCGTGGTTCTCAAAAAGCTGGTGAACGACAATCTTAAAGAGGGCATAAAAAGACCTTCAAGGATAACAGTTGCGGGCAAAGACGGATATAGTATTAGTATTTCAGTAAAGGATGTGTATAATGGTATAGAAAGCAAGTACCAGCCGGGCGAAACAAGGGATGTAATACTGGCTTACAGCATTGACGGAATGCCCATGGTGCCTTCTGAAAAATCTGACGGATATAGTGGCGGAAATGCTTTCGGGCCTGTCAGACTGGTTGTAGAAAACCAGACTTCAAAATGGGTAAAGAATGTAAACAGAATAATAATAGGAGAATGATAATGAAAAAAAACAAAATCAAAAAGATACTGGCGGCTTCTCTTTGTATCATCATTGCCCTTGCATTTTCTGCATGTGGCGGCAGCGAAAGCAACGAAAGCGATAATAACGGCAGCGGGAAGGAAAAATCAGAAGCAGCCCTTGTGATCACCGGATATAACGATGATAAAACAGAATTTTCCCTGGAAGATATAGAAGAAATGGGAATGGAAAAATATATTTTCAGCGGCAGGGACAAAAAAGCAGACAATGGAAGACAGATACAGGAATTCACAGGGGTGCCTCTTAAAGAGGTACTTGAAGCGGCCGGATACGGTGCCACCGGAGAAATAATGAAAGTGATCTGCAGTGACGGATACAGCCGTGAGTATGAAATCGATGATCTTTTTGGGCTTTATGCCTATGCGGACGAAGAAGATACAGAAGGAGTGAAAGTGGATCCCATACTTGCCATAGAAGAAAAAGACGGAGAGAAAATAATAAGACTGGTATACGGACAGGAGGATTATGATGCTCCTGAAACGAAAGATTTCAACATGCAGGGATGGGCATCATGGATAGAGAAAATAGAAGTTGGCAATGAATAGATTACTTCAGAAATTTACGGTATATGACCTTGTAATTATAGCAATAATGGCAGCCATTGGGATCGTTATTAAACCCGTGGTGGTGCCCCTTGCTCATATAGTGACAGGTCCCTTGATGATACCCAGCGGAGCTCTTTCCGGAGGGCTTTATATGATGTGGATGGTTATTGCATACGGCATCGTAAAAAAACCGGGTACCGCGACCCTTACCGCCCTTGTTCAGGCACTGCTTGTTTTTTTTACCGGAATAATCGGCTCCCACGGGATAATGAGTCTTATAACCTACACGTGCCCGGGCATAGTGATGGATATAGTCCTGCTTGCCATCGGACACAGAGTCTGCTGCAGGGGATGTGCCGTCATAGCAGGAGCTGCTGCAAATGTGACCGGGACTATCACAGTAAATGTTGTTTTCTTTCAGGTGCCGGGTGTATATCTGATACTTGTCCTTTCTTTGGCTCTTCTATCGGGGGCGGCGGGCGGATTTCTGGCCTGGGAATTAATAAAAGTAATAGAGAAATATCATCTTGTGCCTAAGACCGCAAGGAGAAAAGCAAAGGACAAAAAGACAGAGACGGGAACAGTCGGTCCCGAAATGTCCGGCAAGAAGCCCTTCAAACTGAAACTGAACAAATGGCTGGGCTTTGCAGTTATAGTAGCCTTGTTTGCCGCGGCCGGCACTGCTGCATATATGAATGCAGAAAGCACCGATAAAACAGCCAAAGGATATTCCCTTTGCATCTCTGAGGGAGATGAAACCAAGGGAAACAGAACGATCAGGACATATACTTTGAATGAAATAAAAAAAATGCCGGCAGAAAGTTTCAAGGCGGAAATAAAGTCGTCTTCGGGAGAGGATGAAGAAGGCACATATAAAGGAGTTGAACTGAAATACATATTGGATTCAGCTGATAAAAAACTCCTTGAAAATCATGACCGGTTCATACTCAGTGCAGGAGACGGATTTTCATCGGCTGTCACTGCAGAGGAAGTCAAAAAAGCCGGAACGGTTTTTGTTGTATATGAAAAAGACGGCAAAGAACTTTTACACTTGAATGAAGGCGGCAAGGGACCAATGAGGATAGTAATGCCCACCGACACATACGGAACAAGAAGTACTCAGTTCTTAGTAAAGATAATAGGGATATGAACATCATAGAAGCAAAAAATCTGACATTTGCATATGAGGAAAATACGAAAAGACATGTTATAGAAAACATGTCTTTTGGTCTAAAAGCCGGAACAGTTACTGTTATTACCGGTCTTTCAGGATGCGGCAAAAGCACTCTTTGTCAGATCCTCTGCGGAATAATACCTGATTTTACAGGTGGGGAGCTGACCGGCACTGTTATGCTGGAAGGAAAAGATATAACTCTTATGGAAATGCATGAGATTGCAAAAAAAGTCGGATATGTTATGCAGGATCCCGACAGGCAGATCATTGCTTCGACTGTGGAAGACGAGCTGGCTTTTGCTCCCGAGAATCTCTGTGTCGAACCAAAGAAGATACGAGCCGAAGTGGACAGAGTAATGAATAAACTGGGGATAACAGGACTGGCCTTAAAAAATCCGGGCAAACTTTCCGGCGGGGAAAAACAGATAACAGCAATTGCTTCAGTGCTCACCCTTGATCCCGACATCGTTATCATGGACGAACCTTTTAGTTTTCTTGATGAAAAAGGACGCAGGATGGTGATTGAAGTAATAGAAGAACTGAAAAGAGAAGGTAAAACGGTACTTGTTGTTTTGCATGACACTGCTGTACTTCCCTTTGCAGACAAAAGGATCCATATGGGAGAGGAGGTCATTGATGAGCCTTACGGTAAGTAATGTGACCTTCAGTTACAAAAAAACAACAAAGCCCGTACTAAAAGATTTTTCAGCAGAGTTTCATTCGGGAAGAATAACCGCTCTGACAGGAGAAAACGGATGTGGCAAAACCACCCTGGCAAAGGTAATAATGGGCATCCTGAAGCCATACGAGGGCAGGATAATGCTGGCCGAAGAGGGGGAAAGCGACAGGGCAAACGGACCGAAAGAAACAGATCTTTCGGGTCTTTCCCTGGCCGAAACAGGCAGAAAAATAGGATATGTTATGCAGAACCCGGCCAGGCAGATATTTTTCACCAGCGTCAGTGAAGAAATACGATACGGTCTCAAAAACATGGGGTTTACGGAGGATGAAATAAATTTCAGGGCAACAGAGTTTTTAAGATATTTTGATATAGAGAAATATGCGGACACATTCCCTTTTTTTCTGAGCCAGGGAGAAAAGCAAAGGCTGGTACTGGCATCGGTAATGGTAATGGAGCCCGCATGGCTGATACTTGATGAACCTACAGCATCCCTTGACAGCAAAAGAAAAATACTGCTGGGAGACTATCTGACAAAAATCAGAAAAGATAAAAACTGCGGGATAATAGTGATAACCCATGACAGAGAGTTTGCAAAAAAATATGCAGACAGCGAGATAAGGATGGGTGGCAGCGATGTTTGAATTATCCCGGCTGGATCCCAGGACCAAGATAGTGATGGTCATTTCCATATCGACGGCGGCAATGATAATAAAAGATATTCTGCTCCTGACCGGCATTCTGCTTTTCGCCATAATTACCCTTGCCGTCGGAGGAGTAGAGCTAAAAAAGCAGATGCACCAGGCAAAAACTGTTCTGGGAATGATTTTTTTTCTGTTCATACTGCAGTCCCTTTTTGCCTGGATAGGAGGCTCTCTTTACGAAGGAGCCCTGCTGGCAGGGATGCTTTCACTGCGGCTTTTGATAATAGTGCTTTCTGCACTGATAATAATGACAGGAGAGTCAAGGGATTATCTGCTTGGAATGGTCCAGTGGAAAATGCCCTATGAAATAGCATATATGGTTCTTATAGGTCTTCATTTTTTCCCCATACTGAAAGAAGAAGCACTGGATGTGTATTACAGCATACAGTTGAGAGGGACAGAAATGAAAAAGACCTCGCTTCGAAGAAAACTTGCAGTTTATCTCAAAATAAGTCTTCCGGTCCTTGCGGGAGCCATGGCCAGAGCAAAGGCCGTTTCCATATCCATGGAAGCACGATGTTTCAGGATAAAACCAAAAAGAACATATATGAGAAAGCTAAAACTGAAAACACGTGATATTCTGATCATGGTCATTTTTCCCATTGCCGCAGCAATTATTATAATGACGGCCACCGGAGGCCTTTTTGCAGGACATTTATCCGAAGGACCCTCTGTTGCAGATCAAAAAGGGGGAGACAACTATGAGATAGTTCTTTCCTGGACCGGTGAACCTTCGTCCACCCAGACCGTGACCTGGCATGGGGAAAAGCAGTACGAAGGGGTCGTCCAGTGGACAAAAGGAGAAACTCTTACAAAGGATGCGGATGCAGAAGAAGCTTTCTTTGAGGGGAACTCTCATAAAAAAAAGGCTGAAATAACTGAAGTAAGAGAAAATGAATACTTTTCATACAGCGTGGAAATAGCAGGCTTGAAGGCGGATACAAAGTACAGTTACCGGGTCGGTGACGGAAAGAGCTGGAGCAGAACGGAAACCTTCACTACGGCACCCAAAGAAGAGCAGAACAAAGAAAAAGGATTTTCCTTCATATATATGGGAGACATACAGTATGAACTTATGAATAGAGATTATAAAAAATGGGATAAATTCGCAGACAATGCGTATTCGCAGAATACTGATGCTGCCTTTGCTCTTTTTGGCGGGGATCTGGTGGTGAATAATGCCAGGACAGAGGAATATGAATCGGTGATGAAATACGGCAGGCCCATGTTTTCCAATATGAGTATAATGATAACGCCGGGCAATCATGAAACCTCCATAGGTCCGTATACATATAAGAAGATTTTTTCTTTTCCCGAAAACGGCCCTTCCCGTGAGGGAGAAACAGATCCGGGGCAAATAAAAAGTACTGACCTTGCCGAAGAAGTATATTCATTCGATTACGGCGACTGCCATATTGTTTCTCTGAACAGTAATATATTTCTTGAAGAAAGAAAAAATGATATGGGAGAGGAGGAGTGGCAGAAGATGACCGGGGATGTAGAAGACTGGCTGACCGGTGATCTTTCAGAAAGTCATAAGGAATGGAAGATAGCTTTCATGCACCACCCTGCATGGCCGGTCAGTGAAGATGAGAATGACTACAGCGATACGAAGGTTTACAAAATGATAAGGGAACGCTGGGTGCCAATTTTTGAGAAATACGGTATAGATCTGGTCCTTTGCGGTCATCAGCATATTTATATGCGCACAGAGGATATAAACGGGATCACATACATAATGGGGCGTTCGGGAGAAAAATATTCCCGCTATTACAAAAAAGGCGATCCCTTGCCTTCATATATAAAAAAGCTGAATGAAGAAAAGACTTATCAGGTAGTTTCCGTGAAGGAAAACAGAATGACGGTAGAGTCCTTCGGGCCCGGAGGCAAAAGGGTTGATAAATGGACCAAAAACTGATTGTACGGTCCATGAAGTGGTATAATCATTATATGACGAATCAAAAAGAAAAAAACAGAAAGACAATCGCAGAATTTTTTGAGACGGGTTCAAAAAAAGACTCGGGCTGTGACAGGATAGGACTTGAGCTGGAACACTTTATAGTTGATAAGGATACAGGCAAGAGTGTTTTTTATTATGGAGAAAAGGGAATCGAAAGCATTCTAAAGGCCTTGTCTCCTTGTTATGAAGAGGAAATAATTTCCGACGGGCATCTCATCGGACTTAAAAAAAGTGACTGCACCGTTACGCTGGAACCGGGGGCTCAGCTGGAACTTTCCATTGCCCCGTCCAAAAGCCTGAAAAATATAATGGACATACAAAGAGGATTCATAGAAGACCTTTCTGTTTTGACCGATCCTCTGGGCTATAACATAGTCTGTCTCGGTTACAGGGAAAAAGATAAAGCAGATGATATCCCTTTGATACCTAAAAACAGATACAGGAATATGGATACCCATTTCAAAAAAACCGGGACCATGGGCAGGAACATGATGAGGGGTACCGGGGCCTCCCAGGTTTCAATAGATTATAGAGACGAAAAAGACTTCAAAAGAAAATTCAGGGCAGCCTGTTTCATAAGTCCTCTTTTTGCCCTTGTTGCAGACAATGCTCCCTTTTTTGAGGGAAGGATATATAAAAAAAATACACTCAGACAGCGCATATGGCAGAATGTGGATGATGCCAGAGCAGGCATACCATGGGTAATAGACGAACCGGATTTCGGGTTTCTCAGGTATGCCGAATATATATCCGGGATTCCTTTGATAGCACCCGGTGATTATGATGACTCATATACCACAAAAACAGTTGATGAAATATATTCTGGAAGACCAATCAAAGAAAACGAGACAGCCCATGCCGCATCCATGGTTTTCCCGGATGTGAGGCTTGTTAAATATATAGAAATAAGAGTCGGCGACAGCATGCCCATAGACCTGAGTATTTCCTATGCATCCATGATAAAAGGTCTTTTCCTGAATGAAAAATGGCTGGATATACAGGAAGATAGATTCAGGACCTTTTCTGCGGCTGATATAAAAAGGGCGAAAAAAGAAATAGAAGAGAAGTTGAAGGCTACTATGGCAAAACTTCAAGCTGCTACTTCTGGAAAAAGTAGTCGTCAGAAATTACGTCGTGCAAAAAGACAAGGAATTGCAGAAGCAGAAGAGGCTAAAGCAGAATTAAGAAGCGCAGATG
>DAIMEC010000015.1:0-13418 GCA_036725465.1 Bacillota bacterium
ACAGCAAAAGCATCAAAAGTTTTTTATTGTTCCTTAAATCCCTGTATCTGTATCTTTGTACTTTTTTCGTTTTTCCCACAGGGGCAGAGCATTCCCGTCCGGACTTTTCTCTCCTGCATATCATAATGACCGCCCAGGCACATATAATAAAACAGCCGGCATAAATAAAAAAGATGCTGCCAAGTCCCAAAGCCTCAGCAATATTTGCACTTACAAATATGCCCAGGGCGAAACCCACTGCTCCCCACATCCTTACATAACCGAAAGGTTTTTTTTCATCAATGGTAAGGGCATCGGAAAGAGCCATTACCGGAGCCTGGAAAAAATACATCACTGCGTAGCCCAAAATAAAAACTACATATATATAAATACCGGATAAAGCGACAGATGTGACGGCAGCAAAAAAACAAAGAAACACCAGCAGAATTTTTTTGCTTACGGCGTTGGCATAAACTTTGCCCCAGAATGTGGACCCAAGTATCGCCGCAAAAGTGCCGGATGCGGTTATGATTCCGATCTGTGTACCGGAGAATCCCGCATGTTTAAGGTACTGTCCGATAAGAGGCATCATGACTCCTATGGCCATATATGAAAATGTGTATAGTGTAATGAATCCGCCGTATCCTTTTTTCATTTTACCACCTCAAAGAAAGTATATCAGAGTAACCTGTTGCATACAATAACGGCCTGTGCTAAAATCATGGCATGTAGAGTAAATACCGTGCGTCAAGTGTCATAAGATGGGATGTTGCTTATGAACGAAAAGCATGGCTTACGATTCGGTATTGCATCCACTACTACATTAAAGATGATGAAAAGCAACTCTTTTCACTTTAGTGTAGTTGCGCTAAAGTAAAGAAAGGAGTTTTTTTGATGAAAACAAAAAACAATACCTATGTCATTGTTATTGTTGCACTCATGATCGCACTCGAGGTGATACTTAACCGTTTTGTAGGTATAACGGCAGAGGCTATACATGTGGGCATTGATTTCCTTCCGATAGCCGTTGTGGCCATGCTTTACGGTCCCCTTTGGGCCGGGGCCGCTTATGCCATAGGAGACCTCATAGGAGCACTTCTTTTTCCTTACGGAGCCATAAACCCGGGGATAACAATCACTCTTGCTCTCGTTGGAATAACCTATGGTATAGTTTTCTACCGGAAAGATCTTTCCGGTAGAAAAATAATATGGCGTTCCCTGGTGGCTTCTCTTATTACAGCTGTTCCAATAAAACTTTTCGGCACCACTCTGGCCCTTGCTTTGTTTTACGGAACTCCTTATACGGTCCTGCTGGTGACCCGGATACCAAATTGCGCCATATTGTTTGCTGCACAGATGATTCTGATCCCCATAATATACAAACTGGTGGTGTCAAAACTTACTATATATAAGACTGCATAATAAAAAGCCGCACGGAATCATATGTGCGGCTTTACTTTTTTATTTCGCAGGGCTTTGCTTCTATTTTTGGAGCCGTTCTATCATTCAACTATTTCATACATTTCTGCCGACTCTTCCTTTTTTGGAGAAGCATTGAGCTCTTTCACAACAGCTTTTATTTTTTTTTCACCGAAACTGATTGTGATCATGTCTCCCACTTTCAGCTCAGTTCCGGGTTTTGCCTGTCTGCCGTTCACATCGATACGTCCCTTTTCACAGGCTTCCTTTGCAACGGTCCTTCTTTTTATCAGTCTTGAATTTTTCAGAAAAATATCTGTCCTCATTTCACTTCTCTTCCTGACATAAAAAAGGGGCAACTCCGTTGCCCCTTTCGTTTTTCTATTTGTTTACCGAGTCTTTTAGTGCTTTTCCTGCTTTGAATACAGGTGCCTTTGAGGCTGCTATCTGTATAGTCTCTCCGGGTTTCCTCGGGTTCCTTCCGGTTCTTGCTTTTCTACTGCGTGTTTCAAAAGTTCCGAAACCGATAAGCTGTACTTTTTCTCCCTTTACAAGAGCTCCCTCGATGGTTGACATTGTTGCGTTCACAACAACTTCTGCGTCTTTTTTTGTGAATCCTGTTTTTTCTGCTACTGCAGCAATCAATTCAGCTTTGTTCATTAGTAGATCCTCCTTAAAAATTATCTTTGTTTCATGCGCTTATGCGCAAACCCTTGCAGGGTCTCCCGAGATTTAGCTTCTTCCCATATTTGATCCATTTCCTGAATACTCATTTCTTCAAGCTTCATGCCTTTTTTTCGGGCTACTTCTTCTATCCGTTCAAATCTTTTTATGAATTTGTCCGTTGCCGCATTCAGTGCTTCTTCAGGGTCAATATTCAGAAATCGAGCCGAGTTCACTACCGAAAACAATAAGTCTCCTATCTCAATAGCAATTTCATCCCCGTTTTCATTCTGATAAGCGATAAATAATTCCTCAGTTTCTTCTGAAATTTTGTTGAAAGCCCCCGCAATATCATCCCAGTCAAAACCGTATCGTGCCGCTCGCTCTTGCACCTTTTTGCTTCTTATAAGCGCCGGAAGTGATCTTGGCACTCCATCAAGTCTGGCTGTAAGGTCGTCTTTTATACGCTCTTCATCTTTAATATTCTCCCATTTTTCAAGGACTTTGTCAATAGTTTTAGCGTTTCCGTCTGAAAAAACATGAGGGTGTCTCCTTATCATTTTGTCACATTCCTCGTTTATCACATCTGTCAGTGAAAACTCTTTTTCTTCTTCCGCCAGTGATGCATGAAAAAGGACCTGAAGCAAAACATCCCCCAGTTCTTCTCTTAGATTTTCTTTGTCTTGATTGTTTATGGCTTCAACAGTCTCATAAGCCTATTCGATCATACATGTCCTTATGCTTTCATGGGTCTGTTTTCTGTCCCAGGGACATTCTTTTCGCAAAACTTTCAGTATTTCATAAAGTCTTGAAAGACCCTCTTCGCTGTTTTTTGCCTCATCCATCAGATCTGCATATTTTTCATTTTTCATATCAGTATTACCTCAGGAACCTTCCGAATACCCTGACAAGTTTAGCTCCCTTGGGAAGCCTTGATATCTCTTCTTTTGTTACAGCCCTTGTAGCAAATATCATTGCCGCATATACTACTACTCCCGCCGTTATTGCTATAAGCGTAGGCAGTGTGTTCCCGGAGATGAAATACCCCAGCAGTTTATAGATGCCGACAACAGCACCATACATGATAAGGGAAGCCAGAAGAGGCTTTCCGAAAGTGTTCTTTTTATTTATAAAAGCTCCGGTGTATTTTCTTGCCGCAGTATAATTCAGTATCGATGCAATGGCAAAGGCACATACAGTACCTATGGCGGCACCCTGTACATTGAAGGTGGGTATGCCCGTAAGTATCCATGTTATAGCTATTTTTACGGCAACGCCTATTGCAAGATTTCTTACGGGTATCATCTGCTTTCCTATCCCCTGGAGCACTCCCGTCAAGGTCTGGGAAACAGAAAGAAATACTATCCCGATAGAAAGGGTGAACAAAAGGTCTGCTGCACTTATCGCACTTTCCGTCTGAGCCGGATAAAGCAACAGCATTATGGGTTCTGACAGGGACATCAGCCCCAGTGCGCAGGGAAATCCGATTATGCAGGACATACGAAGTCCCAGAGAAACATTGCTTCTCATCAGGTCAAGATCCCCCGTCCGGTAATAGGATGAGACCAGTGGAACAAGGCTCATGGCAACCGCCTGTATCAACACCTGAGGAAAATATACCAGAGAACCGGCAAAACCTCCCAGCTGCCCGTAAAGGCTTTTTGCCTCCTCGTATCCGTATCCTGCATGCTGCAGTCTTCCGATCACAATGGGCACATCAAGGAAATTCATAAGGGGCATTATAGATGCTCCTATGGTAATGGGCACAGCAATCATTAGTATCCTCTTAAATATTTCGCCGTTTCTTTCACCATCTTCGTTTTGTGATCTTCTTATACGGTATTTTATGGCTTTTCTGCTAAGACCATATATGATCAGTATTATAAGAAGCCCGCCGACGGATCCAGCTGTTGCTCCGAAAGTCGCTCCCGCCGCTCCCCTCTCATACTTATCGAAGCTCATAAGGAAATCTCCTCCGCCTGCCATATTAAAAAGAGTATATGCAAGGAAAAGTCCTATGGCCACTCTGAAGAACTGTTCAGTGACCTGTGAAACGGCCGTGGGTCTCATATTCTGCATGCCCTGGAAATATCCTCTGTATGCCGCCTGCAGAGGAACAAAAATGAGACACGGGGAAATGGCTCTCATGGCCAATGCCGCCTGGGGATTGTTGCACAGCACTGCTATGGGATCGGCAAAAATAAATAGTATCAGAAAAGATACCGTGCCTATGGCAGTCATAAGCATCATGGAAAGTTTAAACACCCTGTGAGCATCAGCAAAGTCACCTACCGCCATTCTTTCGGAAACCATTTTTGAGATGGCAACAGGTATCCCCGCCGTAGCCAGTATTATAAAGAAATTGTAAATATAATATGCGGGATTATAATTCGCCATGCCGGTATCGCCGATCCAGTTCACAAGAGGTATCCTGAATGCGGCTCCCAGCAGTTTTACTATAAGCCCCGCGGCGCCCAGTGTAGCCGCTCCTTTTATAAGGGTTTTTCCTGACATCTTACCTCCGCATATCAGAGCCCGGCCAGTATTTCTTTTGTGGCTCTTTCAGCTTCAAAAATAGTTTTCTCTATATCGATGGTAGTGTATTCACCGTCTTTGTAAAGCACTTTGCCGTCAACCATGGTCATTATAACATCGCTTCCCGATGCAGAATAGACTATATTGTTTTTCATGTCATGGGATGGATGCATTGAAGGGCCTGTAATATCAAGCACTATCATATCCGCCCTGTAGCCTGTTTCCAGTATCCCGCAGTCTTTTCTGCCCTGGGCCTTTGCCCCGTTTATGGTGGCTGCTCTGAGGGCTTCTTTGGGGGTTATCACTGATGGATCTCCTGTTTTCACCTTGGGAGCCAGGGCAAAAAACTTGATTTCCTCTATCATGTTCAAGCTATTATTACTGGCCACACTGTCGGTTCCCACAGTAACATTTATGCCCCGTTTCAGCAGTTTCCCGGCATCGCATATGCCGCTGGCAAGTTTCATGTTGCTGGTCATATTGCATGCAACAGTTATTCCTTTTTCGGAAAGTATGCTGTAATCATCCCCTTCTATGAATACACAGTGAGCCGCCGTCGTGGGCGTATCAAAAAGTCCGTGGCTGTTCAGATATGCAAGGGGGGTCATTTTGTATTTTTCTTTACAACTCTCATGTTCCGTTCTGGTTTCGGAAACATGGACATGCATATTGGCTCCGATCTCTTTTGTGTACTCGGCCAGCTGTCTTACTGTTTTTGGGGTGCTGGTATACTCGGCATGAAGACTCATGTCGATCAGGATCTTTCCTCCTGCGGTACCGTTTAATCCTTCATAGGCCTTTTTCATTTCCATGGCCCCTTCAATGTCCCAGATATCCGCATCACCAAAGTTTGTGATGGCTCTGGACATATTGTTTTTTGCGCCGCTCTCATCAACTGCCCTTGCCATTTCGTCAGTGAAATAATACATGTCGGAAGTAGATACTATTCCGTATCTTATTGATTCCGCCATGGCAAGCATTGTTCCCCAATAAATATCCTCTCCCTTGAGCTTCGCCTCAAAGGGAAATATTTTTTTGTTCAGCCAGTCCTGAAGTGCCATGTTCTCTCCATATCCCCTTAGAAGAGTCATGGGTGAATGGGCATGGCTGTTATAGAATCCCGGCATCAGCAGCCGGCCTTTTCCGGGGAAAACTTCTCCGAAATCTTTTTGAGGCATTTTATTTCCGATGAAAGATATTCTTTCACCTTCGGTGCCCACAAAGCAGTGTTCTCTTATTTCAAAGTCCCTGTCCAGTATTGAAATGTCCTTAAACAGCATGAAAAATGCCTCCTTGCAGATGTATGAAATAAACCAACGAATATTATATCATATTTTCGTTGTTCTGTACCAGACTCAGTGTTTCTATGATTTCATCGGGAGTCTTAGCTCCCTTTTGCGTTACCTTTTTGATGCCCAGATTTTCCGCCAGGGATTTTATATATGATACTTTTATCAGGTTTTCCGTTTCTTCTGGTATTTCTCCGAATCTGTCCATAAGTTCCTGCCGCATTTCTTCAGCAGATGCTTTGTCCGTTACCCCTGCGATTTTTTTGTACATTTCCAGTCTTGTCATTTCATCTTCTATGTAGGTCTGAGGAATTACCGCTTCAACAGAAAGTTCAACTAATGCTTCTTCCTTCTCAGGCATACCGGTTTCTCCGCCAAGGGCCTTTACTGCTTCTGCAAGAAGTCTCAAATACATCTCATATCCCACATTGATCATATGACCATGCTGCTTTGAACCAAGCAGGTTTCCCGCCCCTCTTATCTCCAGATCTCTCATTGCTATTTTGAATCCGGCTCCGAATTCGGTAAAATCCTTGATGGCTCTTAATCTTTTGTCCGCCGTCTCCGAAAGTATCTTGTTCTTTTTGTGCATAAGATATGCATATGCCAGTCTGTTGCCTCTTCCCACTCTTCCTCTCAGCTGATAAAGCTGAGAGAGTCCGTATTTGTCGGCATCAAGTACGATCACGGTATTGACATTTTGTATATCTATTCCCGATTCTATAATAGTTGTGGCAACAAGTATTTCAGACCCCCCGCCTATGAATTCCAGCATTACATCTTCAAGGGCTGTCTCGTTCATGCGGCCGTGTCCCACTGATATTTTCCTTCCGGGAACCAGTCTGTCTATCATGTCTGCAGTCTTATATATGCCGCTTACCCGGTTATAGATAACATATACCTGCCCTCCTCTTTCCAGTTCTCTTTGGATGGCTTCCTTTATTATGTAGTCCTCCTGCTCAGTAACATAGGTCTGCACAGGGTATCTTTCTTCGGGTGGCTCTTCGATCAGGCTCATGTCCCTTATGCCCATAAGGGACATATGAAGGGTCCTTGGTATAGGCGTGGCGGAAAGAGTCAGAACATCCACATTCATTCTGAGTTTTTTTATGGCTTCTTTGTGCCTGACGCCGAAGCGCTGTTCTTCATCTATCACCAGAAGTCCCAGATTCTTGAATCTGACATCCCTGGAAAGCAGGCGGTGAGTTCCTATTATCACATCTACTGTTCCGTTTTCTGCATCATGCAATATTTTTTTCTGCTGTGCATCTGTTCTGAACCTTGAAAGCATTTCAACGGAAAAGGGAAATTTCTCGAAACGGTCTTTTAATGTGTGATAATGCTGACTTGCCAGTATTGTCGTTGGCACCAGCACCACTGCCTGTTTTCCTTCGACGACACATTTGAACATTGCTCTTGCAGCCACCTCTGTCTTGCCGTATCCCACATCACCGCAAAGAAGTCTGTCCATGGCCATCGGTTTTTCCATATCTGCTTTTATTTCTTCGATGCAGCGCAGCTGATCTGGCGTTTCCTCATAGGGGAAACTCTCTTCGAATTCCTTCTGCCAGACGGTATCCCTGCCAAAAGCATAACCGCCCTGTTCTTTTCTTGCTGCAGATGTCTCCAACAGTTCTCTTGCCATGCCTGCAACGGCTGCCTTTGCTCCGGCCTTGACATTCTGCCATTCTTTTCCTGCCAGTTTGTTTATCCTGGGAACTTTTGCGTCGGCACCGGCATATTTCTGGACTATATCCATCTGCTCCACCGGAACATAAAGCATATCCTTACCGGCGTATTCTATTTTGAAATAATCTTTCTTTATCCCCCGTACATTGAGCTGCTGTATGCCTATGAATCTTCCTATCCCATGGCTGTCATGGACCACATAATCACCCTTGCCAATGTCGGAGAAGCTTTTTATCGGTTCCCCACCCCTGTACCTGCTCCGTCTTTTTGAAGAATACTTCCTGATGCCGAATATGTCCCCATCGGTGATCATACATTTTTTTTCTTCGGGGAACACCATACCTTCTGAAAGCATACCGTTTTTCAGCCATACCCTTTCCCCGAGGCCGCAACGATCAATGAAATCCTGCATATTGGCCATACGCTCATTGGTGCTCAATACCAGGGTCACTTTGTAGCCGTCTTCAATAAGCATTTTCAGTTCTCTTTCCAGAATGTCCATCTTGCCGTTGAAAGACATGCTCTGACGGCTTTTTATGTTGTGTGTTTCTTCGTAAGTGTCTACACCTTTTACGACTTTTGCAAAGGGCATCATAAAAAACACTTTTTCCCTTTCATAAAGTTTCAGGTAGTCAGATACTCCGGGAAGATATTTTCTGTCAGCCTTTGATACCACCCCTTTTTCAAGGAATACGTCAAAGTCATGCCTGAATCCCTTTGCTTTGGCTTCGGCTTTTTCCATGGCTTTTGATGGGTCGTCTATTATTACAGTGCCTCCGTGCATGTAATCCCATATGTATTCGGGGGATTTGTAGAAATAATCTATATAGTTCTCAAGATGCTGCATGTTTGTTCTTGTGATCACAGCTTCCTTAAGCTGCTCTCTTCTTTCATCCATATCAGCATAATTTTTTTCTATTTTCCGGAGGGCATCATCATATATCGAAGGACCTCCGACTATCTGGCGGGCCGGATAAAGGCTCACCATATGGATTTTCTTGAGGGATCTCTGGCTCTCGGGATCAAACAGTCTTATGGATTCTATTTCATCATCAAAAAAATCAATTCTGTAAGGAAGTTCGTTATATGGAGCAAAGATGTCTACTATTCCTCCCCGTTTACTGTACTGGCCCTTCGCATATACCATTGGTACTCTTTCATAACCGGTTTCCGTCAGTCTTTCTTCCAGAAGGTGCACATCCATGGTTTCTCCGGTCCTTAGCACTGAAACGCTTTCAAGAAATGTGCTATGGGGGGGCAGCTTCTTTATGACCCGGCTCACAGGTGCCACAACTATACATCTGTCCCCTTCCGCCAAAGTCTTTAATATGTTCAGTCTTTCTATAAGAGAATCATTGTTTTTTGCTTCATAATTCAAAAAGGTCTCTTCCTCGGAAGGCATAACGCATATTTTTTCATCCGTGAAAAAAGAAAGGTCAGAAGCCAATTGCCCGGCTCTGACGAAAGTAGGTGCCACTATAAGGAACTGGCCGCCCTTTTTTTTTATTATGTCGGCACAAACCGCAGCAACTCTGCTGTCCGATATGCCGGTTATACTTACTATTCCCATTCTTCTTTCTCGCTGACCCTGCTGTTATAACGGTTCATTGCGGCATCTATGCCTTTTTCTATTATACATTCTGTCGCTTCGGCGGCAGTTATCACCGCCCCCTTCAGGATCTCCTTTTCTTTTTTGTTCATGCCTCCGGTGACAAAATCCATCAGATGCATTTTTATGTCTCCGCCAATACCTATCCTTATCCTGGGAAATTCCTCTGTCCCCATGGCGGCAACAACTGATTTCATCCCGTTATGCGTCCCGGGGCCTCCCTTTTTTCTTATTCTTATTCTGCCTGTTTCTATGTCTATATCATCGTATATCAAAATCATCTTCTCCGGCTCCACTTTGTAATAATGCATTATTTCTCTCACCGCTTCACCGCTCAGATTCATGTATGTTTGGGGTTTTGCCAGCAAAACTTTTTGGCCGGCAAGATATCCCTCGCCGACCAATGACTTGTGTTTGATTTTATTGATTTTGATGTCAAGCTTTTCAGCAAACTCATCAGCGACAATAAACCCCATATTATGTCTTGTTTTTGCATATTTTCTGCCGGGGTTGCCCAGACCTACAACAACAAACATTTTTTGTCCTTCTTTCAATCGAAAAGTTTGCTTATTGAATCATTTGTATGTATTCTCATCATGGACTCCGCAAACAAAGGTGCAACGGAAAGCATCTTGAATTTTTTGTGCTTTTTTTCTTCTGCCATGGGTATCGTATTCAGCAATACCACCTCATCGAAGTCAGAAGCATCCAGCCTTTCGATGGCCGGACCCGAAAGCACCGGGTGGGTGGCGCATGCAGAAACACTTTTTGCTCCCATCTCCATAAGGGCTTTGCCTGCATTGCATATGGTCCCCGCTGTATCTATCATATCATCCACGAGAACACAGTTTTTATCCTTTATATCTCCTATTATATTCATTATTTCGCTTTTGTTTGGTTCGGGTCTTCTCTTGTCAACTATGGCTATAGGGGCATCGAGGGGCTCTGCCATGCTCCTGGCCCTGGTAACAGAACCGTGGTCGGGAGAAACTATCACAAGATCCTTTATGTTTTTTTTGGTAAAGTATTTCACCAGTATTGGAAGACCAATCAGATGGTCCACGGGTATATTGAAATATCCCTGTATCTGTGCAGCATGAAGGTCCATTGTTATTACCCGGTCGGCACCGGCGGTCACAAGGAGGTCTGCAACGACTTTCGCCGTTATGGGATCTCTCGCCTTTGCTTTCCTGTCCTGTCTTGCATATCCGTAATAGGGCACAACAGCATTTATCCTACCTGCCGACGCTCTTTTCATGGCATCCATCATTATGATCAGCTCCATCAGATTGTCATTTACGGGATAACATGTGGATTGTATTATGTAGCAATCCACACCTCTCACGGTTTCCCACAGATTCACTGATATTTCACCGTCACTGAATTTTGTCACATTGGCTTTTCCAAGGGGCTTACCCATTATGGATGTTATCTCATCAGCCAGTTCAAGATGTGAATTCCCAGCAAATACTTTAAAATCCGAAAACCCTGCATTTTTCATTACTCTTTTACCTCTACTTTCATTTTTTGAGAATGCCTCTTTTTTCTACCCAGCCTTCCAGCACTCTTCCTTTGCTTCTTTCAACATAAAGAGCGCCGCCGGGCACATCCTTTGTGACCGTGCTCCCTGCGGCTATGTACGATCCTTCTTCCAGAGTAACGGGGGAAACAAGATTTACATTACAACCTATAAAAGTTCCGTCTCCCACCTTTGATCTGTATTTTTTGCTGCCGTCATAGTTTACAAAAACCACACCGCATCCGATATTGACATCCTTCCCTATATCCGAATCTCCGATATAGGAAAGATGGGATGCTTTGCTGCCGTCTCCGAAAACAGAATTTTTTATTTCAACAAAATCGCCTATTCTGCAACCGCTGCCAACATCACTTCCGGGTCTCAGATAGGCAAAAGGTCCTATTTTTGTTTCTGTGCCTATCCTGCTTTCTGTAATTACAGAATTCTGTATCTGTGTCCTGTCTCCTATTTCGGACTCGGTGATCCTGGTACCCGGTCCGATCACACAGTCTTCTCCTATGGTCACACTGCCTTCAAGTATGACTCCGGGATAAAGGACCGTGCCCTTTTTTATATCCACTTTATTTCCTTCTATATAGACCTGCTTTATATCTATGAAACGCACGCCCTTTTCTGCAAAAAAGAGGTTCTTCCTTATGCGTTCTTTTTCCTGTTTTTCGTATTCTTCAAAATTCATGAGATCTTTTCTCCCCTGCCTGTAACAGCATCTTTTTCGAGTATCATTTCTCCCGCCCTGTAAACATCCCCGGCGCCCATGGTTATTATCAGATCTCCCGGCTGGGCATTGTTATATACGAAACTGGCGATCTCTTCAAGACTGCCGAAATAGTAAACTTCTTTTTCGGGGTAGGATTTTTTTATTTCTGCCATCAGATCCTTTGAGCTTATCTGATAAACGTTTTTTTCTCTGGCGGCATATATCTCTGCCAGCACCACCTTGTCCGCCTTTTCGAAGGAGGCCGGGAACTCGTCAAAAAGTGCCAGAGTCCTGGTATATGTGTGAGGCTGGAAAATACACCAGATATTTTTGTGTGGCGTATTTATAGCAGCTTCTATGGTGGCTCTTATTTCTGCGGGATGATGGGCATAATCATCAACGATCCTTATCCCGGACTGAGTCTCTCCCAGAACATCGAATCTTCTCTGGGTCCCCTTGTATTTTTCGAGGGTCTCTTTTATATCATTGATATCTACTCCGAGAACACTGCAGCATGCCGTTGCCACCAGCGCATTCAGGATGTTGTGCTCTCCCGGTATGGACAACTGCAGCTTGCAGAGTTTTTTGCCTTTGCTTGATATTTCGAATGCGGGCATCCCGTCGGCATTGAACTCTATCTCCTTTGCATAATAGTCGCACTTATCATTGAAGCCGAAGGTTATTACATTAGGAAGATCCTGTATTATTCTGTTTACAAAGGGATTGGCATCATAAGCAAAAATCATTCCGTCTTCCGGCACCAGTGCCGCGAATTTCTCAAAAGAACTGGCGATATGCTCAATGTCTTTGAAATAATCAAGGTGATCCGAATCTATATTGAGTATTATCTCTATCCTGGGTTTGAGTTCCAGAAAACTGTCCATATATTCGCAGGCTTCGGTGATGAAGAACTGGCTTTTGCCCACCTTTACATTGCCGCCGATCTCAGAAAGGTTCCCCCCCACAAGTATAGTCGGGTCTTTTTTTGCTTTTTCAAGTATAAGGGATATCATGGAAGTGGTGGTGGTCTTGCCGTGAGTTCCGGCAACAGCTATGCTGTTTTTGCATCCTTTCATGAGATGCCCCAGCATCTGAGCCCTTGAAACGCAGGGTATGCCCATCTCCTTGCCTCGGACCATTTCCGGGTTGTCCTTGGTGACAGCCGCCGAGTAGACTATGATATCTGCTCCTTCCACATTTTTGGCTCTGTGTCCCAGAAAAATGTTTGCCCCCGCCTTTATCAGCTGCTCAGTTTTATCATTCTGATTCATGTCGGAACCTGTCACAAGATATCCTTCAGACAATAAAATACCTGCTATTGCCGACAGGCCTACTCCACCTATCCCAATGCAGTGCACTTGTTTAACATTTGCCAAGTCGATCATTAAAAATCCTCCGATGTTTTTATGCCAAGATTATAACATACTTTGCTGTTATTATATATGGATTTGACAAAAATAAGTAAAACGAATAATATCATAATATCTTTCAATTATTGTTCGTAAAGGAGTGAATAATGAAAAGGACCGAGCGCATCGGCGCCATCATAAAAATACTCTCTGATTCTCCCAGCAGGCCCTTCGGTCTAAGCTATTTCTGTGATCTTTTAGGGGCTGCGAAATCCAGTATAAGCGAAGATCTGAAATCGGCCAGAGAAATTGTGAGCAGCATGGAACTGGGTCTTATAGAAACCATTCCCGGCGCCAGAGGAGGCGTTATTTTCATACCTCATATATACGATGACCAGTGCCTTGCTCTGCAGCAGGAATTATGCGACCTCATAAAGGACCCTTTCAGGATGCTGGGAGGCGGATTTTTATATACCTCAGATATAATGTTCAATGCATCCCTTACAAAGAAAATGGCTCTGGTCTTTGCCCGGAAATTCAGAAATTCCGGTGCTGAATATGTTGCCACAATTGAGACAAAGGGTATCCCTCTTGCACTAATGACATCCTGGATGCTAAACATTCCCGCGGTGGTCGTAAGAAGAGAAAC
>DAIMEC010000016.1:0-13241 GCA_036725465.1 Bacillota bacterium
TCCCTGTATTCCATCGATTCTTTGATGGCTGCTTCAAGTCTGTGTGCTTCATCGTAAACGTTCATTTGTTATCTCCTTTCATACTTCCATGAATATTGGAAGGATAACGGGATTTCTCTTGGTTTTTTCGTATATGAATTTTCTCAGATCATCGCGGACCGCAGATTTCATTTCGTTCCAGTCTTTTTTGTTTTTGTCAAAACAGTTTTTAAGTGTATTTGAAACAACCTCTGTTGCCTGATCAATAAGATGTTCATTCTCACGAACATAAACAAATCCCCTTGATATTATATCCGGCCCTGCCACAACTTGTCTTGTTGCTCTGTTAACGGATGCCACAACAATAATAAGACCGGATTCAGAAAGCAACCTTCTGTCTCTGAGTACGATATTGCCCACATCACCTACGCCCAGTCCATCGACCATTACTGCATCAGCTTCTACCTTCTCTTTTTTTATGTATGCATTCTTTTCTGTAATATCAAGTATATTCCCGTTTTCAAGTATGAATATATTTTCTTTTTTTATCCCCATACTCTGGGCTATATCCGCATGCGCCTTAAGATGTCGGTGTTCTCCATGAACAGGCATGAAATATTTTGGTTTTATGAGGGATAACATAAGTTTGAGCTCTTCCGAACATGCATGACCCGAGACATGAGTATCCGCAATATCGGAATAAATGACTTCCGCATCCTTTTGTATGAGTTTATTTACTACGTCAGAAACCGTTTTTTCGTTGCCGGGTATGGGTGTTGATGAAAGTATTATCATATCACCTTTTTTTATCTGTACCGCCCTGTGATCTGCCGCTGCCATTCTTGTCAATGCGGACATGGGCTCTCCCTGACTACCGGTGGTAATTATAACCAACTCACTATCAGGCATATTTTTGATTTTATTTATATCCACAAGCGTTCCCGAAGGTATCCTTAAATATCCCAATTCAGCGGCAAGATTTGCTACCTTTACCATACTTCTTCCGGAAAAAGCAACTTTTCTTTTGAAAAGCACTGCATTGTCGATAATCTTCTGTACTCTATGGACATTCGATGAAAATGTAGCAACTATTATCCTGCTGCGGGATCTTCTGAAAATGTTTTCCAATGCCTGTCCCACTGTTTTTTCAGAAGATGTATAGCCGGGTCTTGTGGCATTTGTACTGTCCGACATCATGAACATGATGCCTTTTGTTCCAAGTTCCGCTAATCTGGCAAAATCAATTGGTTCGCCGTCTACAGGTGTATAATCGACCTTAAAATCACCCGTATGAAAAACTCTGCCTGCAGGCGTATCAATACAAAGACATACAGAGTCAACTATGGAATGTGTGGTTCTTATGGCTTCAACTTTAAAAGCTCCCAGTCTTATTTTGCTTCCGGCTTCTATTGCGTTAAGTTTGCCGGAAAGACCGTGCTCTTCCAGTTTGCTTTTTATAAGTGCCAATGGAAGCCTTGTTGCATAAATCGGAACATTCAACTCTTTAAGCAGATATGGTGTTGATCCTATGTGATCCTCATGTCCGTGGGTTATTATAATGCCCCTTATTTTATTTCTGTTTTCTTTCAGGTATGAAAAGTCAGGTATAACTATATCTATTCCGAACATTTCGTCCCCAGGAAATGAAAGACCACAGTCGATTATCATCATGTCATCGCCCGATTCCAAAAGGGTCATGTTCTTTCCTATCTCATTCAGTCCGCCTAAGGGAATCACCCTCAGCTTACCTTTTTCTCTATTTTGTTTTTTCTCTCTCATATTTTTTCTTTTATCTGACAACTATATTGACCAGCTTATTGGGAACAGCGATGATCTTAATTATATCCCTGTTTTCCAGCACTTTTTTCACACCGGTATCATTCATAGCAGTCTTTTCAAGTTCCTCCTTGCTAATATTATTTGTAACATTTAGTTTCTGTTTCACCTTTCCGTTCAGTTGCACAACGATTTCGACGGTGTCTTTTTTTAAAGCTGCTTCATCATATTTGGGCCATTTCATTTTGTGTACTGAATTCTCTTTGCCTATTTGTCTCCACAGCTCTTCACACAAATGTGGTGTGAAAGGAGCCAGTATAAGTATAAGCTCTTCAATAGCCCCACGGAAAAGTTTTTCATTTATTGTGCCTTCTTTATATTTGTACATTTCGTTGACCAGTTCCATTACAGCACTTATTGCTGTATTGAAATTGAATCTTTCGTCGATGTCTTCTGTGACTTTTTTTACTGTAGCATTCATTTTGTATAAAAGCTCTTTGTCTCTTTCGTTTTCAAGATTATTATCGGCATGACCGCAGCCGTATTTTTCCGTAAACTCATAAACCATCCTGTATACTCTGTTAATGAATCTGAAGCTGCCTTCCACTCCCGCATCCGACCAGTCCAGTTCCCGCTCGGGGGGTGAGGCAAACAGTATAAACAGTCTTGCTGTATCTGCTCCGTATTTTTCTATTATTTCTGAGGGGCTGACAACATTTCCCAGAGATTTGGACATTTTTTTGCCGTCTTTTATTACCATCCCCTGAGTAAGCAGATTACGGAAAGGTTCCCTGGTACTGACAAGACCGCAGTCATAAAGTGCCATCTGGAAAAATCTCGAATACATCAGGTGCAGTATGGCATGCTCAACGCCTCCAATATACTGATCCACATTCATCCAGTATTTTACCTTTTCGTAACTGAAAGCTTCTTTCTCATTTCTTGCATCACAGAATCTCAGGAAATACCATGAAGAGTCAAGAAATGTATCCATTGTGTCCATTTCCCTTGTGGCCGGTTTGCCGCAATTGGGACAAAATACACTTGCAAATTCTTTGCTTGTTGACAGGGGGGATTCTCCCTTTCCGGTAAATTCCACATCTGTAGGAAGCATTACAGGAAGGTTTTCTTCTTTTTCCGGCACCCATCCGCAGTCTTCACAATATATCATGGGGATAGGTGTCCCCCAGTAACGCTGCCTTGATATGAGCCAGTCACGAAGTTTGTAGTTTATATCTTTTTTGCCTATTCCTTTTTCTTCCAGATGGCCGGTTATCTTCAAAATGGCCTCTTTGTTGTTCATGCCATCAAAGATGCCCGAATTTATCATATTCCCTTCAGCTGCAAAGGCCTCTTTAAGATCATAAACATCTATTCCGGGATCTTCGGTATCTACTACAGGTATGATTTCAAGACCGAAGGTTTTGGCAAAATCAAAGTCTCTCTGGTCATGAGCGGGTACTGCCATTATCGCTCCTGTGCCATATCCCATAAGAACATAATCCGAGATATATACCGGTACCCTTTTGCCGTTTACGGGATTTATACAGTATCTTCCCGTGAAGACTCCTGTCTTTTCCCCTGTGGCTGCAGTTCTTTGTATGTCGCTCATGTGCTGGACTTTTTCTACATAATCGAGAACTTCTTTTTCATAGGCGCTCCCGGTAACAAGATCTTTCAGATAAGGATGCTCGGGAGCCAGGACCATATAGGTCACTCCAAAAAGTGTATCCGGTCTGGTTGTAAAAATATCAAGGCCTTTATCATAACCTTCTATCTCGAAGGTGACCTCTGCACCTTCACTTTTTCCTATCCAGTTTTTTTGCATTGTCTTGACCTTTTCGGGCCAGCCGTCCAGAGTTTCCAGATTTTCCAGGAGACTTTCAGCGTATTCGGTTATACGGAAATACCACTGTGAAAGTTCTTTTTTCCCTACTTCAGTGTCACATCTCTCACATCTTCCGTCAATTACCTGCTCATTTGCAAGTACGGTTTTGCAGCTGGGACACCAGTTGACAGGATTTTCTTTTTTGTATGCAAGTCCTTTGTTGTAAAACTGTATGAATATCCACTGCATCCATTTGTAGTAATCCGGTCTGCATGTGGCAATGGTCCTGTTCCAGTCATATGATATGCCCATCTGCTTTAGCTGCCTTGTCATTTCATCTATGTTGTCATCTGTCCATCTGGCCGGTTCCACTTTGTTTTTTATTGCTGCGTTTTCAGCCGGAAGCCCGAAGGCATCATAACCCATGGGATGAAGAACATTAAATCCGTTCATTGTCTTGAATCTTGCAACAACATCTCCTATGGAGTAATTCCTCACATGACCCATATGCAGTTTGCCCGAAGGATAAGGGAACATTTCAAGTACATAATACTTTTCTTTGGTTTCATCCTCATAAACAGCAAATGCATCGGTATCTTCCCAGTTTTTCTGCCATTTTGCCTCTATAGTGCTAAAATCATATTTCTGCTTCATTCCTGATTACCTCACAGTCTGCCCAAATACTTTCTATATTATATTTCTCTCTCATTTCTTCGGTGAGTACATTTACTATTATGTCACCGTAATCCATGAGTATCCATCCCGATTCTTTTTTGCCTTCGATATTTTTTGCAGTTATGCCTTTCCCGGCCAGACCTTCTTCTGCATAATCAGCAAGGGTGCCTATCTGTCTCTCGGATCTCCCTGACGCTATAACAAAATAATCTGCGAAAGATGATTTATCCGATATGTCTATAATGATAACATCCGATGCTTTTTTGCCATCCAGTATTTCAGCCGCAAGTAATGCTGTTTTTTTGCTGTTCATCCAAATCTCCTTTTTTACTTATTGTTTTTTGAAGCCATTCCCTGGCTTTTTCTGTATCCGGATCTATATTTATGTCCTGTCTATGCAAATATTCTATTGTATTTTCTATGGCTGAAAGACAGGCAGCATCCAGATCCTTATTGGAAAGTTCTCTTATCTTTTCGATCCCCGGATAATCTCTTCCGGGTTCAATACTGTCTGCCAGAAAAATCACTTTTTCCAGTTTTGACATATTTGCTCTTCCTGTCGTATGATATTTTACTGCATTGAGTACGTCCTCGTCCCTGATATCCAGTTCTTTCTCCATCAAAAATGCTGCTATTTTGCTGTGGGAAAGATCCGGGTTTTGGATATACCTTTCAGGCAATCCCATTTCCCTGACATACACGTCAAGAATATCTTTTCCTTTGCCCCTGAACATATCATGAAAAACAGCGGCTTTCTCGGCTTTTTCTGTGTCCGCTCCGTATCGTTTTGCCAAAGCCACCGCCAGCTTCCTGACTTCTTCGGTGTGCTCTTTTCTTTTTATTGAGTATTTTTCTATAGTATGATCATTTGTAAAGATCATTTTTTACTATGTACCTTTCCACTTCTTTCTTGACCATTCCGGAAATATCTTCTCCGTTTTTGACCCTTTTTCTTATTTCTGTTGATGAAATATCAAGTCTTATATTATTAATTATTATTGCCTCTGTGTAAAACACTTTTTCAATATGTTTTTTGAAGGCAGTTATCTCTTTCTTGATATATCCCGGTCTCACGCCTACCACAAATGCATTTTCCCTCAAAAGGGCTTCCGCCTCTTTCCATGTTTCAAGCTTAAGAAAAGTATCTGTTCCTGTTATGAAATACAGTTTGTCCCCGGAATCCATTTTATTTCTAAGAGCCCTTAAGGTTTTGTATGTATAGGATATTTCTTCAGAGTCGATTTCCACACCGGAGACTTCCATGTCTTTTTCATCCAAAACCGCAAGTCTCAGCATATCCATTCTTTCAGCGGCACTGCTTATATCATTCCAGAGCTTGAAAGGCTGCTTTCCCGCAGGAACAAAAATTACCTTGTCAAGTTTTGCCTGAAAAATCGCATCTCTTGCCAGAGAAAGATGCCCCAGATGTATCGGATCGAATGTGCCTCCCAGAACTCCTATCCTTTTCATTTTATTTTTTCCACCTTTTTAATGAAGGAAAAAGTCCCTGCATCAGCCTCCTGGCAGTCTGAAGAGACATATTCTCATTATACTTAGCCATATATCCTGCTGCTATTTCAATCATTTCATCCATGCTTTGGTCCTCTGTGAAACTTCCGTTCTGATAACAGAATTTGCAGTAATCCAGATTTTTGCTTCCATCTTTGTTTGTTCCGTAAAATTCCACCGCCTGGCCCATGGGCATGGCACATGACTGACATATCCTCTCTTTTTCTCCTTTATCTTTTTGATTCATATCTTTTTCTCCCGGTTTATTTCTATTGAAAGCTCATCAAGTTGTCTCTGATCTGCCGATGCAGGTGCGCCGCTGACCATACACTGGGCCGCCTGGTTCTTTGGGAATGCTATAACTTCCCTTATGCTTTTTTCTTTTGCAATCAGCATAACCAGCCTGTCAAGGCCATAGGCCAGACCTCCGTGAGGCGGTGCCCCGTATTTGAACGCATCAACAAGAAATCCGAATTTGCTGCGGGCCTCTTCCTCACTTATTCCCAGAGCCTTAAACATCTTTTCCTGAAGTCCGCGGTCATGTATCCTTATACTTCCTCCGCCCAGTTCAACACCGTTCATAACTATATCATATGCCTGTGCATTAACACTTTCAGGATGACTTTCCAGTCTTTCCACATCCTTTTGGTCAGGTGCAGTAAAAGGATGGTGCTTTGCTTTGAATCTTTTTTCTTCCTCATCATATTCAAAAAGAGGAAAATCCGTTACCCACAAAAGCTCATATTTGTCATCGTCTAAAAGACCCATTACCTCTGCTGTATATTTTCTCAGAAATCCCAGACTGTCCAGAGTTACTGACTTGCTGTCTGCAACTATCAGTATGAGATCTCCTTCCTTTGCCGAGAAAACATCGGCGATTTCGGTAAGCTGCTCTATGCTGAAGAACTTATTGACGGAAGAAGTTATGCCTTCCCCGCTTTTTTTCATCCAAACCAGGCCCGATGCTCCGTAACTCTTTACTGCTTGAGTAAGTCTGTCAATATCTTTTCTGCTGAAATGCTCCCCGCCTTTTTCTATGCATATGCCTCTAACGTCTCCTCCCTTTTGAAGTGCTTTCGTGAAAACATCAAAACTGCAGTTTTTTACGGTTTCATTCAGTTTCTTCAGTTCATTGCCGAATCTGGTGTCGGGTTTATCGCTGCCGTAACGCTCCATTGCTTCTTCATAGGTCAATCTTGGAAAGGGGGTTTTTATATCCTTTCCCTTTATTTCCTTTAGCATTCTTTTAAGAAAACCTTCCTGTATTTTGATTATATCATCCATTTCCGCAAAGGACATTTCCATATCTATCTGCGTAAATTCCGGCTGCCTGTCAGCTCTCAGATCCTCATCTCTGAAACATCTGGCTATCTGGAAATATCTGTCGATGCCGCTGACCATTAGGAGCTGTTTGAACATCTGTGGTGACTGAGGCAGTGCATAGAAATTTCCCGGGCTTATTCTGCTGGGCACAAGATAATCCCTGGCCCCTTCCGGTGTGGGTTTGATCAACATCGGAGTCTCAACTTCAATAAAGCCCTGCTCATCAAAATAATCTCTTGCCAATTTTGTTATTTTATGCCTCAAAATCAGGTTTTTCTGCATTGAAGGTTTTCTGAGATCCAGATACCTGTATTTCAATCTCAGATTATCTTCTGCATTGTCATCATCCTTTATATATATGGGCGTTGTTTCCGCCTTGGAGTATACAACAAGATCATTGACAAATATCTCGATTTCTCCCGTGGGTATGTCCGGATTCTTGGCTTGTCTTTCTCTGACTTCTCCTTTTATTCCAACCACAAATTCGCTCCTCAAACTGTCCGCCCTTTCAAAAAGCTCCTTTGGTATATTATCATCGAACACCACCTGCACTATGCCGGTCCTGTCTCTTACATCACAGAATATAAGTCCCCCCAGGTTTCTTCTTTTCTGTATCCATCCGTTTATAACGGTCTCTCTGCCAATGTCTTTTATACGGAAACTCCCGCACATATTTGTTCTTTTGAATAATCCGTCCATTTATTTCTCCTTTTTAAGCTCCGTGAGAATCTCTCCAAAGGGTATCTGCTTTTGCTTTGAAGTCTCCATATCCTTGATCGTCACTTGGCCCAGAGCCAATTCGTTTTCTCCGATTATCACTGTTTTCCGAACTCCCAGTCTGTCGGCATATTTGAACTGACCTTTTATGTTTCTGGCCATACAGTCCATTTCAATATGCAGTCCTTCTTTCCTTAGACCTCTCATAAGCTTCAGTGCTGATGCCTTTGAATCTTCTCCCACGAATGCGATGAATGCATCTGCCCCCATGGGCTTTGGTATTTCCACTCCGTTGGACTCCATCAGCATAAGGAGTCTTTCCTTTCCAAGGCCAAAGCCGACTCCAGGTATGGGCGGACCTCCCAGTTCTTCACTCAGATGGTCGTAACGTCCCCCACCGCAAACGGTGCCCTGGGAACCGATATTCAATGCAACGAATTCAAATGCTGTTTTTGTGTAATAGTCCAGCCCTCTTACTATTCCCGGGTTGACCACATACTCAATACCCATGGAATCAAGATCGGCTTTCAGATCTGTGAAGGCCGTTTTACATTCATCACAAATATAATCGATCATAAGCGGAGCATCTTTTACCAGCTCCTGATCTGCAGGAGATTTGCAGTCCAGTATCCTCATGGGATTTCTCTCATATCTGTCCTTGCATGTATCACAAAGCTGGTCATATTTCGGCTTAAGATATTCCCGAAGAGCATTTCGGTAACTGTCTCTGCATTTCGGACATCCTATACTGTTTATCTGAAGTTCTACATCTCTTATTCCCAGACCTTCGATGAATTCCTTTCCAAGGGCTATTACCTCCGTATCGGCCATCATATCATTTGTGCCGAATATTTCTATTCCGAACTGATGGAACTGTCTTTGCCTGCCGGATTGAGGTTTTTCGTATCTGAAGCACGGTATATTATAATAATACTTGGAAGGCTGAGGGTCCGCATACATTTTGTGCTCAACAAAAGCCCTTACCACCGGCGATGTGCCCTCAGGCCTTAATGTCAGGCTACGGTCTGACTGATTCCAGGTATACATTTCTTTCTGAACGATATCAGTAGTATCTCCCACTCCCCTTGTGAAAAGTTCGGTATGCTCAAAAACCGGTGTACGTATTTCTCTGAACCCGTATCTTCTGCATATATCCGCAAAAGCCTCTTCAATGTAGTGCCATTTATACGCATCCTCCGGCAGCATGTCTTTTGTCCCTCTGGGTGCATTTGTAAGCATTTTTATCTCCTCCTGTTAGTTTTCTCTATAAGAAAGGATTGTTCTTTTTTTCAAACCCAATACTTGTTGGGCCCATATGTCCCGGATATACCATGGTTTCCTCCGGAAGGACGAACAATTTTTCGTGTATAGCTTTTGAAAGTTCTTCAAATGATGCCCCCGGAAAATCCGTTCTGCCCACAGATGAATGAAAAAGAGTATCTCCGCTGAAAAGGGCATTTTCTGTATGTATGCACATACCTCCCGGCGAATGTCCCGGTGTCATTATGAACCGCAGTTTCATATCACCGACAAAAAGTTCGTCTCCTTCATCCACCAGCATATCAGGGTGGACTTCTATGGCCTCATTCTGTGTCATCATTGACATATTCATTGATGCATCGGCCAGTAGCTCCTTTTCCGCCGCTGATGCCACGACTTTGGCTCCGGGCATATACTTCCTGTATCCTTTGACGCCTCCGATATGGTCTCCGTGACCATGAGTAAGTATTATATACTTTATATCAGTCTGCTTTTTTCTTATTTCTCCTATCAGCCCTGTATCATATCCCCCCGGATCCACAATGAATCCCTCTTTGTTTTTTTCATCGATTACCAGATATGTGTTTACCATCAAAGGTCCGCTGGGCATGTTTAAAATTTCCATTTGCTTTTGATCTCCTAACTTCTTGTTCTGTATACTTCCGAAACGCCCTGAACATTTTTGAGTGCTCTTAATATCTTTTTCATCTGGGCGGTATTTGATATGGAAAGGGTAAGTATCACGTCTATGCTTCTGTCTTTACCGCTTCTTGCATTTACACCGGCTATATGGACATCCATTGCCTCACAGGCTTTTGAAAGGTCGGAAAAAAGACCTTTTCGATCTTCTGCAATTATGGAAATGTCTGCATTGTAGGATTTTTCCTTGCTGTCGTCCCATTCCACCTGGATAAGTCTTGCTTTTTCAGAAACCGGAAGTGCTACTATATTATCACAATCAGTCCTGTGTACGGATATACCTCTGCCCTTAGTTATAAATCCTATTATCTCATCTCCGGGAACAGGGTTACAACATTTGGAAACTCTGATCAGCAGATTGTCCATATCCTTTACTTTTACCCCCGGATTGTCTCTTGATCTCTGTTTTTCTTTTTTTGCTTTTTCATCTATTATGTCCGCAGCTTCGTTTTTCTGTTTTTTCTGCTCTTCTTTCTTGTCTTCCGTATAATACTTTATGAATGCAGCTGCAACTCTACTGACATATGTGCCACCGTTGGCCAGCTGAGTATAAAGCTCATCTGTCCCCGTAAGTCCAACTTCTTTTATGTACTTTGTGATATATGAGTTTATAAGGACCTGCTTGGGATCATATCCTTTTTTTCTTATGCTCTTATCAATATTATCCTTGCCCTTGTCGATATCATCGGATTTGTTTTCTTTTCTGAGCCACTGTCTTATTTTGTTTCTTGCTGTGCTGCTTTGAGCTATCTTAAGCCAGTCTATACTGGGGCCTTTGGCATTTGGTGATGTTATTATCTCTATTATAGTTCCGTTTTCAAGCTTGTGATCTATGGGAACCATCTTCCCGTTCACCTTGGCACCTACACATTTTGCACCCACATCCGTATGTATCTTAAATGCAAAATCCAGGGGTGTGGATCCTGAAGGAAGTTCTATTACATCTCCCTGGGGAGTAAAAACAAAAACCTGGTTCTCGAAAAGATCCACTTTCAGAGACTCCATGAATTCCGTCGGATCCTCCATATCTTTCTGCCATTCGAGGGTCTGTCTCAGCCATGCAAGCTTGACATCCTCCTGATCATTTACCACACCTTCTTTGTATTTCCAGTGTGCGGCAATACCGTATTCCGCTATGCGATGCATATCGTAAGTTCTTATCTGTATCTCGAAGGGCTTTCCGCTTTCTCCTATTACCGTTGTATGTATTGACTGGTACATGTTAGGTTTCGGCATGGCTATATAATCCTTGAAACGGCCGGGTATAGGTGTCCACATGGTATGTACTATACCGAGTACAGAGTAACAGTCCTTTACACTGTCCACTATTACCCGAACTGCCATAAGATCAAAGATTTCGTCCAGTTGCTTTTTCTGAAATTCCATCTTTTTGTATATGCTGTAAAAATGTTTTGATCTTCCTGACACGTCATAATGTATGCCAAGATCATCCAGTGCCTCTTCTATTTCTTCTATAACATGATCAAGGGCTGTCTGCCTTTCTTCTTTTTTTGCCGCCACATTGCCTGTCAGCTGCTCGTAGGCATCCGGATACAAATGCTTGAACGCCATATCTTCCAGTTCGAATTTCATTGCATATATACCGAGTCTGCTGGCAAGAGGGGCATAAATGTCAAGGGTTTCCCTGCACTTATCCTGTATTTTTTCCTCATTCAGATAATTTATTGTTCTGAGATTATGAAGTCTGTCGGCCAGTTTGATTATCAGTACTCTTATATCTTTTGACATGGCCAGAAACATTTTTCTCATGTTCTCAGCCTGTCTTTCTTCTTTGTTGTCAAAAACAATAGACCCCAGCTTTGTGACTCCATCCACCAAAAGGCCCACGCCTTCTCCAAAATCATCAATCAGTTCTTTTTCTGTATAGGACGTGTCTTCAACCGCATCATGCAGAAGGCCCGCAGCAAGAGTCTCCTCATCCATCCCCAGTTCCGCCAGTATTTTTGCAACCTCAACAGGATGTGTGACATATGGCTCCCCGGATCTTCGTAGCTGTCCGTCATGCACTTTTTCGGCCACATCGTAAGCTTTCCCAATATAATCAATATTATATTTGGGATTCATTTTTAGTATGTGATCTAAAAAATCCTGTTTACCTTCCATTTTGAACTTTAACGCTTTCCGCTGATCTCACCTGAAATCATCTTTTCTTTTTTTTGCTTTTCTTGCTTTTCTTGCTCCGGTTTTTGTTTTTTTTGCTCTTGTTTGTCTGTACTTCTTTTGCCGGCTCTTCTTCGGAAAGAATATCTTCCTCTACTTCTACTATATATTCCACCTCTTCCGGTTCTTTTTCGGGCATTGCTATTTCTTCGGGTGCTTCTTCTGCCGGCTTTCTTTCCGGTCGTTTTTTAGTGCTTTCTATTTTTTCATATTTCTTTTTTTTGCCTCCCTTTGATGCCGCACTTTTATAATGCTTCCTGCTTCCCAGTTTTGAAAATTCATAATACAAGGGGCTGCATACGAATATGGATGAAAGCATGCCTACTATTATGCCCACCATAAGAGGCAGTACAAATTCTCTTATGGATGATGTGGTCATAATATAAAGAGGAATAAGGACGACAAGTGTCGTCATGGATGTCATGACCGATCTTGTCAGTGTTTGATTTATGCTGGCATCTATGATCTCTTCTTCAGATTCTTTTCGCATGAACCTGTTGTTTTCTCTTATTCTGTCAAATACTACAATGGTATCATTTATTGAATACCCTACCACAGTAAGTATAGCTGCAATAAAAGGATTGTTGACTGTAACCTGGAATATGGCGTAGAAGGCCAGTACCCAGAGCACATCATGCACCACGCCTGCCAGGGCTGCAGCGCCGAATTTCCATTTTCTGAAGCGGAGCCTTATATATATGAGCATGCCCAATGCAGCTAATAATATAGCTTTTATTGCATTGTTCCTGAGTTCCTTTCCCACCGATGGTCCGAACAGTTCTGTGGCCAGGACATCATCATCGGTCAAATCAAATGTTTTTTGGAAATCCTCTGCCACCTGAGCCCTCTGACGGTTTTCAAGGGCTTCGTTTGTTCTTATAACGACTTCCTCCTTATCGTTTCCGGAAAACACCACTTCCATCTGATTGACATCTATGTCATGGTCCTTCATAACATCTTTTATTTCCTCAGTGGTCACCTGCCTTCCCATATCGAACTGCATCATTGTGCCGCCGGTGAAATCTATTCCGTAATTAAGACCTCTTATGCCTCCCACAAGAAATCCTGCCGCTATTACTAGAACACTTATCACATAGAATATCTTTCTTCTACTGATAAACCGGAAGTGTCTTTTGATGCCGAATGCTATAGTCCCGTCATCCTTTATCCCGAAGAATTTATTTTTTCCAAAGGTTTTTGTTCCTGCAATAATGTTGAGATAAAGCTGGGTAACTACTACTGCCGTGAATATACTTGCTATGATGCCCAGCATAAGAGTCCATGCAAATCCTTT